>DAOVKX010000048.1 GCA_030631505.1 Candidatus Nanohaloarchaea archaeon | reverse complement strand
TTGATATTTTAACCACCCTGTTCATGCAATAAACTCTCGGTTTCTTTTTTTGTATTTATTTCTTCCACACCCTGAACTTGTAACTCTAAAGTATTTAAGAGTTTGTTTCGCTTGATATATCCGTTCATTTTAAACTCCTTTCCGAGGAGGTTTAAGGATTCTATGAATTTTCTTTCTCCAAGTTTAGCGATTTGCGCTTCTATTTCAGATATGCTCTTCCCGATTACTTTTTCGGCAACACTTCCAAAGAAAACAGCGTTTATGTTTTCGGAACTGTCGTCAACTATCCCAGAGAGCACCAGCATTTTTTCCGGCTTTACTTTTTTATGTTTTTCGCAGGACACACCATCTATTTTTGCTCTGCATTCAGGACAAAAATTAAATACATGTTTTCTTTCATAAATTTTGAGCAAAGATGCAAGTATTTCTACAGAGCACCCTTCTTTTATATCTGATAACTGAGTTATTTTTTTCCTTGAAGAAAAAGAAACTGCTTCTATAGTTTTATCTGTTTTTTTAATTTCGCCTTTTCCTATACGGACTTCAGGGCTGCCTAAATTGTCATGTTTTGTGTAGCTGCCTGTTATTTCAACAACATCGCCTTTTTCAAACCCAAAAGCATCTATCTCTTCGTTCCATAAGGACATCCGTATTGTTCCTGTTTCGTCTGCAATTGTTATGTTTTTAACTTTTCCTTCCCGCTTCTCTGTTTTAAATTCCCGCGTTTCTGATATGTGAATGATTTTACCATAGAAATTGACGGTTCTCATGTCAGGCAGGACGTTTTTTATCTTAAGTTCCTTTTCTATTGGTTTTACCAGATTTACTCCGAGTTCCTTACCAACAACGCAAATCACACCAATTTTTGAAACCAGCCCCCCGAATTCAATTTCTTTTGCTTCTATTCTGGTCAGCAGTTCTTCTTCAGTAATTTCTGTTTTTTCGAGGATTTTTTTTACTGCGTCGTCTTCTTTTATTGAGAACTCCATAAAAATATAGTTGATTATAAAACTTTAAAAGAGTTATTGATGTTGTTTTCCGTTTGGTTAATGACTTTTAAGAACCATTACAACCGATTTTTACATTGCCATTTTCATTGATTTTAAAATCTGTCTGCAGAAATTTCTTTATCACCCAAATATTTGTTTTCGTGTGGTTTGTCAGTGCTGTTGCTGCAATCTCTGATTTTCCATTTGCAAGCGCCAAAAATGGCAAAATCTGGTCGCTTAAATGTTCGTCAACCGTTGCTTTGGATTTATGTAACTTAATTGATTCTTGTGCAACTCTCTGACCAACAATTTCTGCTTTCAGCCCTCTTTCACCCAATGCCGTTACACCAAATCTTGAATTTTTGTAATGAATTGTTGTATGAAGCGAAGAACCTGCACAAAGAGAATCAACATATTTTATTTCTTCGTCAATTGGCACTTTTTCATTGAACGTTTCCTTGAATCCCTTTATCTGCCTTTCTGCAACTTCTGCTTTTTGCAAAAGTTTTGATGCAACACTTACAAGTTTTATTTTTTCAGGTTCCTCCCGTTCTTCAAGAACAAGCGGTTTTGGCTCAGAGGGCTTTACACTGACTTCTACTTTTCCGCCCCCTTTAGGATAAAAGCCATATCTTAAAATTTTAGTTTTTACATCAACGCCAATTTGTTTTAGAAAATAACAAAATACGTTCTTAAAATACTCTATGTCTGGGCTCCATTTCACGTTTGTTCCGCCAACGAGGGTTATTTTTATGGGTTTTTTACAATGGATAATCGGCACAAGCAAGGTTTGAAGGACTAATGTAACAGAACCGGCTGTACCAACGTCAACGAACAAAGGTTTATCTTGGATTTTGTTTGGAATAAATGTAACTTCTGCGCTTCCAATTTCTGCATTTTTTAATTTTCCATTGCATAATTTTGCAACTGCTTCTATTCCTTTGAGGTGCTGTGCTTTTAAGCCTGGCGTTGGCCTGTTTGCCCTTATGTTGTATATTCTGCAGGGTTTTTCAGTAACAGCAGAAAGCCCGATTGCAGTTCTGATTATCTGCCCTCCACCTTCAAGGTAGGAGCCGTTGATTTCGATCATAATAAGATGTATTAGTTAACTTATAAAAAGTTGAATAAGCAATTAAAAATATGAGTGCTATTGGTTTAAAAACTGTAGAAATTACAGGTATTTCAGTAGATGCTATAGTGTGCGGGTATCAAATAGAACTTGATTGTTTCGAAAAGGAATATCCTCTTGTTGGGTCTTTTTCAAGAGGATTGTTTTTGGTAGGCAGTGCAAATAATAAAGATAGCGATACCAGAAATTTTAATGTTGGTGCGCTTTCCAGTTACATAGCAGTATTAAAAGATGAAAAAATAGGAACAAAATATATAGATGAATTAAAAGAAAAAGATGAGATTTTATTAACAAATTATAAAGGTGTAGTTACACAAAAACCAATTATCAAAATAAAAAAAGAAGAAACAACTATGTTCCTGATAAAAGCTAAAACGGATCGGGATTTACTCCATGTATGGTTACCGGATTCCGATTCTGTACTTATAAAAGATACTGGAGAGCAATTACCTGTGACTGAAAATATTATAGGGGAAAATATTTTGTTTTATAGTAATCCAGAAGGAACGCATTTTGGCATGCGTGTTGATGGACCCCTCATAATAGAAAAATAAGGAGATAAAATGGATTTGGAAAAAAGGTTTGAGTTAATAAAAAGTGTTGGGGAAGAGATAATTACAGAGAAAGATTTAATGGAACTTTTAGAAACGAAAACACATCCAGTGGCGTATGATGGTTTTGAGCCAAGTGGGAGGATTCATATTGCGCAGGGGCTTATGAGGGCAATAAATGTTAATAAAATGACTAAAGCCGGCTGCAAATTTAAAATGCTGGCTGCTAATTGGCATGCTTGGGCTAATAAAAAATATAGCGGGGATTTAAACAAAATACAAACCTGCGGGAAATACCTGATTGAAGTCTGGAAAGCAACCGGCATGGATTTAAAAAATGTGGAATTTGTTTGGGATGATGATATCAAATCACAGGGAGAATACTGGAAACTCGTAATGAAAGTTGCTACAAATTCTACTATAAAACGGATTCTAAGATGCAGCCAGATAATGGGCAGAAAAGAAAGCGATACACAATTAGCTTCACAGATTATGTATCCATGCATGCAATTTTCGGATGTCTTTTGGCTTAAATGCGATATTACCCAACTTGGAATGGACCAGAGAAAGGTAAATGTATTGGCAAGAGATGTCGGACCAAAACTTGGACTGTGGAAGCCGGTTGTTGTCTCGCACCATATGCTTATGGGGTTAGGTCAACCTCCTTCAGGAGAATTAACCATAGAAAAAGCAATTGCAATGAAGATGTCAAAATCAAACCCGGATTCGGCAATCTTCATGGATGACCCAAAATCAGAAATTAAGAGAAAAATCAATAAAGCTTATTGCCCGGAAGGAATCATAAAAGAAAATCCGGTTTTAGAGTATTGTAAATACATTATCTTCGAAAAATTCAAAGACCTGAAAATTCAAAGACCTGCTAAATTTGGAGGGGATTTAACAATAGGTTCTTATAAGGAACTTGAAAATATTTTTTCGAAAAAAGAACTTCATCCTCTGGATTTAAAAAATGCTGTTGCCCGCGATATAAATGAGTTGATAGCACCTGTAAGAAAACATTTTGAAAAAAATAAAAAAGCAAAAAAACTTTATTCCGTTGTTAAAAATTTAAAAATTACAAGATGATTGTATGCTTGATATAAAATTGATAAGGGAGACTCCTGAAGTTGTCAGGAAAGATTTAGAGAAGCGGAGGGATAAAGAGAAATTAGGGCTTTTGGAAGCAGTAATAAAACAGGACAAAATATGGAGAAAAAACCTGATTGAAGTTGACAGGTTGAAACATAAGCGCAATGTAGTCTCAAAAGAGATTTCATGTCTGAAGCAGGAGAAAAAAGACACATCAAAAAACATTGATGAGATGAGAAACATATCTAGAGACATCAAAAACCTTGACGAGAAAAATAAAATCCTGAAAGAGAAAATAAACAGGATTTTGCTGAAGCTTCCAAATCTGATGCACCTGTCTGTTCCTGTCGGCGAAGATGAGAATGACAACAAGACAGTTAAAACCTGGGGCGTAAAGCCGAAGTTTTCCTTTACTCCAAAAAGCCATGTTGATTTGCTGGAGGATTTGGATGTTGCAGACATTGAGACTGCGGCAAGAGTTTCAGGGGCGAGATTCTATTACCTGAAAAATGAGCTTGTCCTGCTGGATTTCGCTTTGATGAGGTTTGCGATGGATCGCCTTGCCAAAAAAGGATTCATTCTGGTTGAGCCGCCTTTTGCATTAAGGAGGAAGCCATACGAGGGCGTTACTGATCTGGGTGATTTTGAAGATGTTATGTACAAAATAGAGAATGATGATCTGTACCTGATTGCAACATCAGAACATGCAATTGCGCAGCTGCACGCGAACCAGATTCTTGACAAGAAAGAACTGCCTCTAAGGTATGTCGGTGTCAGCCCGTGCTACAGGAAAGAAGCCGGGGCGCATGGGAAAGACACAAAGGGGATTTTCAGGGTCCATCAGTTCAACAAAGTGGAGCAGTTTGTTTTTTCAACGCCTGAAAATTCATGGAAAATTCATGAGGAACTGCTTAAAAATTCAGAATATTTTTACCAGAAATTGAAGATACCTTATAGGGTGGTTAACATCTGCACAGGAGATCTTGGAACTGTTGCCTCAAAAAAATATGATATTGAGGCATGGATGCCTGCGCAGAAAAAATACAGAGAAGTCGGCTCATGCTCAAATTGCACAGATTACCAGGCAAGGCGCATGAACATAAAATTCAGGGACGGAAAAGAAACCAGATTTGCACATACATTAAACAACACTGCGATCGCAACATCAAGAACTATAGTTGCGATTTTAGAGAACTTCCAGCAGAAAGACGGCTCTGTAAAGATTCCAAGATGCTTATGGGAATATATGAGTGGGGTTAAGAAGATAGAACCTAAATAAGGAATTTGGTTAATCTTTTTGCTAGTTCTTTGTTTCCGAGAACTTCATTTTCTGTTATTGAATCTACTAGAACTGCATTATAAAATTCTTTTGCCATATCAATTTTTTCAGTTTTAAACATTTTTTCAATTCCGTCTTCTATCTTCGTTTTTTCAATTTCTTCACTCATAAGTCCTTTGTATATTATTGTATTTCTTATGTCTTGTGAATCTTTTAATTGTCTTTTTGTGTCACATATAGCTCCTCCGATTTTGGAGACTATCAGGTGTTCAGGAGCAATAACTTGTGTGTTTATTGTTTTTTTGTTTCTGTAAGGTATTTCACATTTTTTTGCGTTTTCTATGAAGTACTTGCAAACTTCTGCATCAATTCCTGTAGACCGATCGACATTTATGTTAAGTATTGTTCTGCTGTATCCCTTGCCGATGTATCCATGTATATGGTTTGAATAAAGATTTTTTAGCTCTGTGATACCTGTGTTCTTGGCTAATGTCTCCCCCAAATGTTGCTTTTTTTTGTTTCTAAGGGATAAAATATCTATATCTGATGTAGGTCTAAACTTACCTTTTAATTCCCTACCCTCTCCAATATAATTTGTAAATTTTGATAGTGGGTTGTTTGTTTTTTTCGTGAGAGCATCAGCCATGTTTATTTGACAGGCCATACCTCCGACTATACAATACGGTACGTTTTCTCTTTCCGCTAAATCGTTTATTTGTGAAAGGTAATCTCCGATGTAACCATCGAATATTGTATGTTGTTTTATATTGAACGTGTGACCCATATTTACACCTTTCTATATATAACCACCGCAAGTTTTTTAAATCTATCGTTTTTAATTATTGTGCAGTAATAACACAATTTTCCAAAACATTTATAAAATATCTACCCTAATTCTGAAACCATGACAACTTTGATAATAAGCGAGAAGCCATCTGCAGCCAGGAGGATAGCATCTGCTTTGGCAGAGGGTGCTGTAAAATCAACAAAAAAGAATGCGGCTGAATATTTCGAGATAAACCGGGGTGGCGAACATATTGTTGTTGTTCCTGCAGTAGGCCACCTGTTTGGGTTAATCCAGGAATCGAAAGGGTGGAATTATCCAGTGTTTGATGTTAAGTGGGAACCGACTTTTAGTTCCAACAAGAAAGCAGTTTATGCCAAAAAATATTATCAAAATATAAAGAGCGCGGCGAAAACCGCAGATAAGCTTATTGTCGGGACTGATTTTGACATAGAAGGGGAAGTCATAGCGTACAACATACTTCGTTTTATATGCGGAAAAGAAGATGCAAAACGGATGAAATTTTCTACACTTACAAAAGAGGATCTGGTTCATGCTTATGAACATGCGCAGCCGCATATAGAGCAGGGTCTGGCGCAGGCAGGAGTAACACGGCATACTCTTGACTGGTATTACGGCATCAATATTTCACGGGCATTGACTCTTGCTGTAAAAAGCACAGGAAGATACAAGATTTTGAGTTCAGGGAGGGTTCAGGGTCCGGCTTTAAAGATTCTTGCGGACAGGGAAATTGAAATCAGAAAGTTCAGGTCAGTTCCGTACTGGCAGATTGAGCTGGAAACGAAGGAGTTTTCCGCATTTCATATTGAGGACAAATTCTGGGAGAAAGAGAAAGCAGAAAGTGTTGTAACGGCATGCAAAGGAAAAAACGCAATAGTTTTCAAAGTCAGTAAAAAACAATACAGGCAATTGCCACCCACACCATTTAATCTGACAGACCTGCAGATGGAAGCGTACAGATTGTTTGGCTTTACGCCAAAGCAGACACAGCAGTTTGCCCAGGAGCTTTATTTAGCAGCCCTGATTTCTTATCCAAGAACCAGTTCGCAGAAACTGCCTGCGAAATTAGGATACAAAGATATTCTGAAAAAATTATTAGAGAACTTCAAATATACTGAACTTGCAGGGAAAGTTCTCAAAGGAAAACTGAAACCAAACGAAGGCAAAAAAACAGATGATGCCCACCCTTCTATTTATCCAACAGGCGAGAAGCCTAAAAGCATGACAGAACAGCAGAAGAAAATGTATGATTTAATAGTCAAAAGATTTTTCGCTGTTTTCGGCGAGCCCGCAGTAAGGGAGTCAGTCAATATCATACTCAATATAGGCGAGCATCAGTTCAAGGTTTCAGGAAGCAGAACTGTGGAAGACAACTGGTTTGAACTATACAAACCTTATGTTAAACTTAAAGAAATACTTTTGCCGGATTTGAAAGAACGGCAGGAAATTGACGTGAAGAAATTAAATCTTCTTGAGAAGGAGACACAGCCGCCGAAAAGATATTCTCCTGCATCAATTGTAAAGGAACTTGAGTCAAGAAATTTAGGGACAAAGGCAACAAGAGCAGAAATTATGAACAACCTGTATTTAAGGAATTATATAGAAGACAAGCAGATTAAAGTAACGGAACTGGGGCTGAAAGTTGTGGAGACCTTGAATAAGCGCACTCCTGAT
>DAOVKX010000111.1 GCA_030631505.1 Candidatus Nanohaloarchaea archaeon | reverse complement strand
TTGCAGAAGTTCTTTCAACCCATTTGATTTTACACACGTTGTTTATGCATTTAGGTATAGGCAACTTCTCATCATAGCAATCATAGTACGGACATTCAACACCTTTACAATTTTCTGCATGCCATTTATCTCTATTTGCTTTTGCCTCTTTGCTAATCGCTATACTTCCACACGTCCCACAGCAAGGATTTTTTGGGTCGAGTTCTTCAACGATTAAACAATCATCATCAGAATTACAAGCCATGATGTTGGTTTCAGATGGGATTTGATTTTTTGGGTTTAGGATAATAATGGCTGTAATTACTGCGAATAATATAATCAATGAAATAATAATAGTTTTTCTCATATTGTTTTAATTATTGATTTAAATTATATAAATATTTCTAAGCGGGCGAAGGGCGGAATTGAATATAACTTGATTTTATAGTACTCGTTTAACACTATACTGATTCACTTTAGTATGCTCAATAATACTCCGGCTTTAAGGGGTGCAGTTCTGAGGAGTTAATTTTTAATGTTTTGTTTCCAATTTGATGTATGAGCTTTACAATAGGTCTTGTGGGGAAGCCGTCTGCCGGAAAGTCAACGTTTTTTAAGGCGGCGACTCTGGCAGAGGTTGCAATTGCTTCTTACCCGTTTACAACGATAAAGCCGAATGTTGGAACTGGATATGTCAGGGTTGAATGCGCTGACAAGGATTTTGGAGTGGAGTGCAACCCAAGATTTGGTTTCTGCCTTGAACATACAAGGTTTGTGCCTGTTGAGATTATTGATGTAGCCGGGCTTGTTCCTGGCGCGCATCAGGGGAAAGGCCTGGGGAATCAGTTCCTGAGCGACCTTAACCTGGCAGATGTGCTGATACATGTTGTTGATGCGTCAGGTTCGGCGAATGAAAAGGGCGAGCAAATCGGCGCAGGCAAGCATGACCCTGCAAATGATGTGCGTTTTCTTGAGGAGGAGATAGACCTTTGGTATGCTTCAATACTATGGAAAAACTGGAGCAAACTTGCGCGGCAAAGTTCGATGACTAAAAAAACGATTGAAAAGAGTATTGCAGAGCAGCTCTCTGCAATGAAAGTTACAGGTAGTATAGCCCAAATGGCGATAGAAGACGCCGGGCTTGAAGGGAATCCCGAATTATGGAGTGAGGAAGATATAAAAAAACTCTCTGTATTTCTGCGAAAAAAAACAAAACCAATTCTTGTAGCCCTGAACAAGATTGATGTTCCCGGAGCAGAAGAGAATGTAGAACGGCTTAAAAAAGAGTTTCCTGATACGGTTTTTATAAAATGTTCTGCTGAGGTTGAGCTTGTGCTGAGAGAAGCAGCAAAAAAGGAGATAATAAAATATGTTCCCGGAGCATCTGATTTTAAAATCATAAAACCCGAAGAACTAACTGATAAGCAGAAAAATGCGATTGATTTTGTGAAAGAGTTTCTGAATAAAAACAATACTACGGGCGTTCAGCAGGTTCTGGACAAAGCAGTTTTTGAGTTCTTAAAATACATTGCAGTTTTCCCGGGGGGAATCAATAAACTGTCAGACAGCAAAGGCAATGTCCTGCCTGATTGCTTTTTAATGCCTCCTGAATCAACTGCCAAGGATTTTGCATATGCGCTCCATACGGATTTTGGCAAGCATTTTCTTTTTGCTATGGATGTGCGGACAAAGAAGAAAATCGGCGCAGAGCATGTGCTAAAACACAGAGATGTTATAGAAATTATAAGCGCTGCTAAGTAAACTATATATAGTCAAAAAAAAGAAATATATATTGTAGATATTTATGGTCGATATTACAAATGAACTGGTTGCTAAAAAAATAGTTAAAAAAATAACAATAATATTGGGTATTTTTTGGTTTTTAGTATTATTTATCTATATTTTTTTTACTGAACGAATGTCTTTCCCTGAAGGACTCATTTTAATACCGCTTGTTATTGTCGGGTTGCGTTCGTATAATAAAAAAGGGCTCATAGCCACATACATCATAGCCGGTACAAGTTTCTTTGGATCTCTTTTGGGCGCAAATCTCATTGGAACTCTTGTTTGGGCCGGAGTATTATATGATGCACACAGAATACGAAGTTTTTACAAATAATTTATACCTTAAAACCTATGGATGTTATAGAAATTATAAGCGCTGCCAAGTAGTTTTAGGAGTTTTAATTGTGGAGTTAAGTTCTTTTACTTTACAGATGTGGGAAAACTGTGTTTGCAGAGTTGTGTTTAAGTTCAAATCCATTTGAGCGAAGCGAGTCAAATTGTCCGAAGGACTCTCGGACCTCCCGTTGCCGTAAGAACTCAATTTATTGAGTTTAACATAGTATTATGAGAAGTTTTTTACGAGGCAAAAAATTTGGGAAAATTTTTTGCAAGGGATTTTCTGTTAAATCTGTGTTATGTCAGGGTGAGCGAAGCGAACGGAGAAGTCAGTTTCGGGCGCTGTTGTATTTTTATATTTATTCGTTTCTTTAGTTTTTATGGTAAAGGTGTTTTTTGGTTGTTCGATGCGTGGAGGTTATGATACAGTAA
>DAOVKX010000001.1 GCA_030631505.1 Candidatus Nanohaloarchaea archaeon | reverse complement strand
TACCTGTTTACTGTCTCTTTTAATCAGATACAAAAGAATTATAGGAATCATAAACCCTGCAGAAATTCTTGTGAGGTATGTTACTGCTGCCATACCTCCAAAAGCCCACAGCGCATATTTGTTGTTCTTTTCAATCCCATAATAAAACAGTAAAAAGGTGAACGCCATGAAAACAGTCAAAGGAGTCTCAAGCAGGGCTTTCTCGTTCTGGAACCAGAAGAGCGGAGAAACCGAAAGCAATGCCGCAGAGATTAAACCAATTTTCCTATTGTAAAGTGCAGAGCCCAGCATGTAGATGACAAGAGTTCCGAGGGCGCTTATGATAGGATTTACTACTCTCACCGCAACCTCCCCTTTGCCCAGCACAAACTGGAACAAGGAGAGTAGGTAAGGGAAAAACGGAGAAAATATAGTTATCTCGCCATGCAATGGTGTGCTGTATGATAAAGGGTGTTTTAATAATTCTATGCCTATATAGCCATAAACGCATTCATCCCACCACATCCCGGAAACAAAAACGTATTTTAATCTTAATGCCAATGCAAAAATGAATATCAGAATAGCTGCCTGATTATACCTGTTTGTAAACCAGATTTTTAGTTTGTCTTTTATTTCTGATTTTTCAGAAACCATACAGTTATTTGGATATTAGATATATTAAAGTAATGAATCCTACAAGGGAAAGTAATTTAAAATTAAATTAAAGCAATATAAGTATGAAAATACTGCTTATAAATCCACCGACAATACATACCAAAGGTTCCGGGAAGCCAACTCTTGGCGTGCCTGTGGGGATTTTGTATGTAGCAGCAGTTCTGGAGAAACGCGGCCATGAGGTTGAGGTTTATGATACGAAAATAAACTACAACATTGAAAAAATTGGCGAATATGTATATTTCGGAGACAAAAGCAGAACAATTAGAGAAATGATAGAAAAAGTAAAACCTGATGTTGTAGGCATTTCAAACCAGTACACAATCTATACTCCTACAGCAAAGAAAGTTTCCAGAATAGTAAAAGCTGTTGACAAAAAAATTCCTGTTATTGTCGGGGGGGCGCACGCCTCTGTTGAGCCCTTTGACCTCCTCAAAGAAAAAAGCATTGACTATGTTGTTATGGCTGAAGGAGAGTACAGATTTTCTGAACTGGTAAACTGTCTAGATAACAAGAAAAATTTAAAAGATATTGATGGGATTGGCTACAAGATAAAAGGGAAGCTCAAAGTTAATCCTGTTAAATCCTTTATAGAAAATGTAGATGAACTCCCGTTTCCTGCCTATCATCTGGTCGATATGGAAAAATACTTCAAAGGGCTGTTTGTTTCACGGTCAGAACACTGCAAGAGAGTTGTCTCAATGGTTACAAGCCGAGGGTGCCCTTTCAACTGTATTTTCTGCTCAATACACCTGCATATGTCAAAAAGGTGGAGAGCTCATTCTGTTGATTATGTATTACGGCACATCAAGCATCTTATAGATGAATACAAAGTGGAACTCATACATTTTGAGGATGACAACTTCACTCTTGACAAAAAAAGGTTTGAGGCAATTCTTGATGGCATGCTTAACGAAAAAATAAAAGTTACATGGGACACGCCAAATGGGGTACGTGCAGATACATTTAACAAAGAACTTTTAAAGAAATCAAAGAAATCAGGATGTCGGTATCTGATTATAGGCGTTGAATCCGGCAATCAGGAAGTTGTGAATGAAATTATACGCAAAGGCCTGAACTTAAAGAGAGTTGTGAATGTTGCAAAATGGTGCAATGAGCTTGGTCTTGATCTGGAAGCTTTTTTTGTAGTGGGGTTTCCAGGAGAGACTATTTCGCAGATGAGAGATACTTTCAGGTTTGCAAAAATGCTGAATGAAAAATACAGTGTTTATCCACATTTCAACATAGCAACACCCCTTGTTCATACAAGACTCTACGATATTGTCAATGAAAAAGGTTATCTTGTAAAGGAAACAGATTCAGGCAATCTGCTGACTGCACAAAGAACCGGCGGATGCATGATAAGAACTCCTGATTTTGGTCCGGAAGACATCGATGTATTGTTCAAAAAATACAATTTTTTTATAAAGAAGGCCAGATTAAAAAAAGTAATCAAACGCCCTTATTTACTTAGGAGTTACCTGATTAAGGAAATAAGCAAGACGCCGGTTTATAATTTCGTAAAAAGACTTTACAAAGCATAAATTCCCGGCAGATAAATAATAAAAGCTGCCAAGCAAATTAAAATTTCGAAGATAATTAGCATTGTTGTAATCTGTTCTTCCCTGAAATTTCCAAATCTCATGACAAGATGGTTCAAGGAATGTAGTTTTTTATCCGGAGCTTTAAGTGTGCCGTCTTTCTGTAAATGCCCGAAACTTTCTGCCTTAAACCCACTCTGTAGTTTCATGAAGAATTCCACAAACCAAGGAATAAAAATGAAGAGCGCAAATTTTTCCATGTTACCAATAATAGCTACAGAGGCAATGCCTGCACCTATAGCATATGTCAGACTGTCCCCCGGGAAAATTTCTGCAGGATACCAGTTATAACGCAAAAACGCCAGCAATGCGCCTGCCAGAGAGAACGCAATAACTGCAGCACCTGTTTCGTTCCATAAAGAAGCGTAAATCCCAAGAGATATCAGCGCAACAGCACCCAATCCCGCTTCCATGCCGTTTTTTCCTGCCAACATATTGGTTGCACTTGAAGCTCCCATGACAGCGAGAGGAACCAAAACCAATGGGTAAAATATACCCACATCAAT
The DNA here is from genome assembly GCA_030631505.1 of Candidatus Nanohaloarchaea archaeon. Lineage (GTDB taxonomy): Archaea > EX4484-52 > EX4484-52 > EX4484-52 > DAOVKX01 > DAOVKX01. The sequence continues at coordinate 38,360 of DAOVKX010000001.1, read as the reverse complement.
AAAACCAAAAAGAGGTAAATTTATATAAGATTCGCCAGCCATTATTGCCATCAATGGAACTGCTGCAGGAAGAGTCAATAAAGGTTTCTGCCACTGCTTTAACCCGATTCTTTTGAATTTCTTGAATCCCTTACCTTCTGGTTTTCTGTACTGTAAACAGCCAAGGTCATCAAACATCCCAATCAAAGTTATTATCAAAATTGTGCATATCACTGCAAAAATATCTATTAATGCTACAGAAACAGTAGTTTTGAGATAAAAAAAGTATAATCCCACAAACAAGAATACTCCGGAAAGAAAACCAGTAATTACGCACGGGCCGCCCATCTCAGCTATTTTTGGTTTGTCCTTTTTCTGAACATCAACGCCAACGACACCTATACTTTCAAAGAACTGCCTGAACTGCGGCGTTATTGCAAATGTCGCAAAGAATGCAACCACAAATACAAGAATCAAAATATACATAAGCCCTCATTTAAGTTTACTAAAATCAGTTTTAAATATCTTTATCTCTGTGTTATCAAACACTTTTTCAACGAAATCTATATTTTTTCCGTCCCAAAGATACAATTCTGCGAAAGCTGAGACTGCGATTTCCTTTTCCGTCGGGTAATAAACCCCAAACGGTGAGAACATTATGCAGCTTTCCTCCCAAATAGGCTTATCATCTTCCAGAGGATTCATATCCATTATCCCATTCTCATTGCAGACATATTTCACATAAGCGGTCATCTGGTTGGTTACAAGAAGAGGTGGTTGTGTTATGGTGCCGTCAGGGTTTATCATAACCCAGAAAGCGTTGCCGCCCCCTAAAGAATAAGTTAGCAAAGTTCCATTTTCTCTGGGCACCTGCTGGGGTTGCGGCAGGGGTATAAAACTGTTTATCTTTTCCCCGTGGTTTGCAATTTTTGACATTGCAGAATACTTTCCAATTAAGGTGTAATCAACAAGGATGTAATCAACATCATGCTGCCTTAAATACGTTCCCCACTCTGTTTCGTTTCTTCTTGTGAAAAATCTTGCTGCCAAAACGTCTGCAGTTGCATTAAGGTTTCCTCCATCTATGATTGTTGTTCTCTCGCCGGCGGTCTGGAACCAGTAGCCATAATCCCACCATGAGAAAATTATAGAATCTTCAGTTGTATTGGTTTTTAAGAAATCCATTGCCTGCTGCCAGTTCGGTGACAGGCTCGGGCCAACATGGTTTTTGGAAAACGAGTAGCCGGCAGCAAGGTTAACAACCAAGACCAGACCAACCAAGACGTAAATAATTGTCGGGAGTATGTTGGTTTCCTCTTTTGCCTTCTTCTTAAAAATATCCAAATTAAAGATATAAGTTATTGCGTTTGAAATAAAGTAAGCCCCAAACAATGCTGCTGCAGGCCCAAAAAGGAACATCATCCTCACTTTTCCCAACGTACCATGAACACCTTCAACAAGCCATATTGTCACGAAGAGCAGTTCCCATCTTTTTGACAGCAAAGAAACAAGAATTAAAAACGCATATAAGCACAACTCTGTTTCAAAATTCAGAAGAATCAAGAGAACCGGAATTGAGAAGTAAATATATTGTTTATATTTTTTATTTTCTTCTGAGAGCTTTATTAAAACAACTACACCTGCCAAAATAACAAACCACCATAAACTGAAATGATTTAAGACAGGACCAAGCGAAGGTATTATTGTTGCGGCATAATTAGCCCCCAGGTTTGCTTTGAAGTCTCCCCAACTTGCAGGATTGTTCTCTGCAACGGTTGAGCCGATAACGCCTTTTTGCGCCGGAGACACAACGGTTTGTGCTGTAACCATATAACCTGCAAGCGTTTGCGAGAACAGCCCGCCAATGAAAACAAACAGCCCGCCGCAAACAAGCAACACAGGAACGACATATCTGAGATTTTCTTTTTTAACCAAGGCGTATCTTTCAACCAAATCCCTGACAGCCACTATGCCAAGCGTTCCCAATATCAGCATACTGGTAAATGATTTAAAATACACTGCAGGAATTGATGATAGATATGGTAAAAAAATCCCGATTAAGACTGTCGGCGCATATGCAGTCAACATCGACTTTGGCTGCTTATTAAGAACAAGAAGAACTATTGCAAATGCAGCAAGCAGTCCAAAAACAAACTGGACGCCACCCCAGGACGCGCTCATTCCTGCAAGGGAGAGTCCTGCTATTGTTCCCGAAATCAGAGAGTTTCTCTTTAATGCGCGAATAAAAAAATACAGCGCAGAAAACATAAAGACAACGGCAATTGGCTCTTTTTCTATAAAGCCGGCTGCGGTCCGATATATAACTGAAGGGGAGACTGCGAAGAAAAATGCAGCAAATAAACCGGTCTTTATATCAAATAGTTCTTTTCCGATGAAAAACAAAAGGATAGATGCAAATGCTCCGCATAATGCAGGATAAATCTTTGCAAATTCAAGAAATGTCATATTCACCCCTATGTTAGAGACAAGCGCATAAAGAATTGCAGGAGAATAATACGGCAAAGTGAATTCTAGATGAGGGTCGACACCCATAGGATAATATCTTAATGCGTCCAAAGACATCAAATGGAAATTGTGTGTTACAACGTGTTCTGCCATCCTGTAAATATAAAACGGGTCAAGCGCCTGAAGGCATACCATACCCGGAAGGCATTGCTCCAACCGCACCATGGGAATTAACCTTATCCATAAACCGATAATAAAAATTCCCAATACTGCCAGAAGATACCAGTATTTCTTTAAAATTTCATTTGAATTGGGCATATCAGATTAATTAAGTGAGGAGAATATAAATATTTGTTATTTGTTTTTACATTTTGCTAAAAAATTGGAAACATTATATATCTTGCACTTTCCCATAATACTATGTTTGAATTTATCACTAAATATTTTTGGATATTGTTTATTTTAGGTATCTTGGCAGGAATTTTTTTACCGTTCTCGTCACTATTCACTCCATATATTCTTCATATGCTGATGTTTGTTCTTTTTCTTAGTTGTTTAAAAATTGATATAAATAAACTGTTTAGAAAAATTAGAGATTTAAAATTAATAGTTTATTTAGTATTTTTAATATTAATTATAGTGCCTTCGTTTGTTTAGTTTATTTTTAATAGTTTTCTGGAATTAGAGTATGATCTTGCAATACTTATTTTACTTACTATGCCTGCAGGCATGAGTACTCCTGTTTATGCAACTATTTTTAAAGGAGACAGCGAATTAGCGTTGATTGTTTCAGTAATAACCTCGCTTTTATGCCCTCTAACAATCCCTTTTCTAATACATTTTTTAGCTGGGATCCAGACAAATATAAATTTGTTTCAAATGTTTGGTAGTTTAAGTATGATTATTTTTGTTCCATTTATTCTATCAATATTATTCAGGAAAATTGGGAAAGCTGCTATACATAACACTGAAAAATATTATTCTCAGGTATCAATACTAATTATTACACTTATTATGGCTGGTGCTATTGCAAAAGTTAATGTTATACGGGCCCTTGATGGTGGAAACTCGATAATTTATCCGTTCTTTTTACTATTTGTTTTAGCACTTTTACTGCATATTATTGGATATTGTGCTATTTATAAAAGAGATAACAAAACCAGAATTACTTCTTCCCTTTCAACAGCTTACATGAACTCCACTCTTGCAATAGTTTTTGCAGCAGAATTTTTTGGTCCCAAAACTTTACTTCTGGTAACTTTATATCAAATTCCAACAAATTTAGTTTTGATTGGTTTTGGATATGTTGTAAAGAAGTATTTTAGAGTTCAATAAATGCATAAGCGACAACAGGTCCTCCTGTTGCACCAACTATTCTTATAGGGCTTGTCTGTAAATCAAATTTTTCTCTTGCTTCTGCTGGAATTTCATAAAGATGCACCAATGATTCCACTATCATTTTCTCTTTTAATAGTTGGTGGGATGTGTGTTTTCCAACAGAGTCTATAGTTAAAGAATCAATACCTACCACATTAATATTATCAAAAGATGCAACAAATTCTGCAGTGTCCTTATTTAAATAAGGAAGGTTCTCAGGAGTGTGGGGCTTATTTGCCTCTAACCATTTATCATAACCTGTTCGTATTAAAACCGCTCCTACTTGTGAAAGATGTTCAGAAAATGGTTCAAGATGCTTTTTTTTCACCTCAACCAAATAGTTTATACCATCAAATTTCTTGGCTTCGGGCGAATTAGATAAATCTATCAAACAAGCAGAATTAAAACAATAGTCAAGACCAAAAATTTCTATCCCTTCATTTTGTAGTTCTGGATTTTGGTGGTTAGGTGCATCTCCATGTGGTTGAAAATTATGGTCTCCGATTTCGTGGATATAATGATGCCATCCAGTTTTTTGGATATCACTAAACACTTTTCTTTTTGGTTCTGGGTCGCCAGGATAAACTTCCACATTCAAACCCAAAGGTTGGGTCAAATCTATTACTAAATAGTTAGTATTGCCTAATCTTATTTCTTTTTTATTCGCAGACATACAACGCAATTACATAAAAAACTATTTAAATTGGTTGAGCAAATGTTGAGCAATATTTCTGCTAATAATTGTTTTAACAAACCCACATAGGTTTATCAAAAACCTAACTCAAAAAATCCATATCTGCAAAGTCTTTTAATTCTCCGGAATGTTCATTTAAAGTTTTAAAAAAAGTATCAAGTTCTTTATCGCTCAATGAATCCAGAATTTTTCTTATGTGCAGTCCGAGTTCAATTCTGCTCCATAGTTCTTTTTTCCATATGTTCTCGTATGAACTTTTCAAAAAAGCGTTAGTAAAATTGCCTGATTCAAAAGAGTTTAGAATTGCCTTTTTTGCAATTTCTGCGGATATCAACCCATAAATTATTCCGCCTCCGGAAAATGGTTTTACCTGCGCTGCAGCGTCGCCTACTAAAATCAATCTGTCCGAAACAGTTTCCTGTTCTCCAAAACAAATAGGGTGTGAATAAAAATCTTTCACTGTTGCATTCTGCGTTTTGAGAAATTTTCTGAAATATGCAAAGTGGTTCCTGCCTGCAGCGAGCCCATACTCTGTTGTTTCTCCTCTGGGGATTTTCCATGCAAAGAAATTCGGCGCAATGTTTCTTCCGTAAAAGAGTTCGACCAAATCAGAACTGTTTTTTTCGTTTGAATATGCGATTACCCCATTAACGAAAGCCAGATTGCCTTTCAGCCCGGAAACCTGCCTGACAGAACTTGCGGCTCCGTCTGCGCCGACTAAAATTTTTGATCTGATTATTCCCTGCTCTTTTGTTTTTATAGTTATTCCTGAATTTTCCATCCTGAATCCGGAAAATGTTGTGTTCAGGAAAATGTTTACTCCTGAATTTTCTGCCTGCTTAAGCAAGAATTGGTCAAACTTTTTTCTATCAACCACATATGCCTGCGTCTTGTCTCTCTTTATCTCAAAAGCGTAATTCGGTGAATGGAACACCGAACCTTTAATCTTATGTTCAAGAAATTCTTTTTTTACCTGCACGAAATTCTTTAATTTTGTGCTGATTAACCCAGAGCATGCCAGTTTGCCTATTTCGGATTTCTTGTCAATCATGACTACTTTTAGCCCTTCTTTAGAAAGGTTTTTTGCAAGAAAAGAACCGATTGGTCCTGCGCCGACTATTAGAACATCTGTTTTCATAAAAAAGTATTAATGAGATAAGATTAAATAATTTAAAAAGGGCGATAATAACTTTTAATATTCTAATCATCACTTTTCTTAACAATTTTCTTAATCGCTTCCCCGTATTCCGGATGCGCCATAGCCATTCTTACGAAAGCGCAAACATAGTCTTTTATTGTGCCTATATCCAGATATTCTCCCTGTATCGGCACGGCATAGACAGAGTAATTATCATTAATCAATGCCTTTATTGCATCTGTTATCTGGTACTCGTTTTTCACCCCTGGAGACATGCCCATAATTTTATTTATTGCGTAAAATATCTCCGGCTCAAATACATAAGCCCCACATGCTGCAAGGTTTGACGGCGCTTCCTCTTTTTTTGGTTTTTCAATCATATCGCTAACTTTGAACTCTTTGTCGTGCTTGATAATGCCGAATCTCTCTACGTTTTCAACCTCCATGACGCCGATTGTTGCGACTGTTTTCGGGTCTTTTCTCTTGTTTTCCGTGTGTTTTTCTATCAGTTTTTTCAGGTAGGTTTCAGGAGTTATCAAAGTGTCTCCAAAGACCACAACAAAGGGGTTGCCATTCACAATCGGTTTTGCTGTATTAACCGCGTCTGCAATGCCTCTCTGGTGCTGCTGGGTCGTGTAAATGATTTCCAGGCCATCAAGTTCGTTCATGACTTTCTTGTGTTCGTCATGCAGTTCGTCTATGGGGTGTGTAAAATAATCCATCATTGCGTGTTTTTTATAGCCGGTAACGAGTATTATCCGCTCTATGCCTGCAGACTTCATTGTGCTGGCTATATGGTGGATAGCGGGTTTATCCACTACAGGGAGCGCTTCCTTTGGTATTGCCAATGTTAGCGGCCTTAAACGCGTTCCTTTCCCTGCAGCCAAGAGTACACCATATTTTATCATTTTTATACCTCTGGTTTTCCTATTCCTTTTGCATTGTTTAAAAAGCCCCTTCCATCAAGCACAGGACATCTTATTTTATCCCTGAATGCTTCGTCGCTGAACTCATCCCATTCGGTCACAATAAGACAGATATCTGCTTTTTCAATGCATGCTTCTTTTGTTGGACTGTAGCTTATTTTATCATTAAAAATCTTTTTAAGGTTATCAGAAGCTTTTGGGTCATAAACAGAGATTTCTGCCCCTTCGTCCAGCAGTTTTTCGATTATTTTTAAGGATGGGGCGTCCCGTAAATCATCAGTATTGGGTTTAAATGCTGCGCCCAAAACTGCTATGTTTTTATTTTCAAGAGTTCCCAAAAGTTTTTTTGCCAGTTCAACCAAACGATATGGCTGTTTTTTGTTCCTGTCCAAAACAGCATTTAACAAAAAGGCATCATAACCGTTTTCGGCAAATTTCATCAGAGCCCTGACATCTTTTGAAAAACAGCTTCCGCCGAAACCTGTTCCTGCCTGCGTGAATCTTGAGCCAATCCGCTTGTCAAGACATGCCATATCCCTTACATTAAAATAATTTATGCCTGCGTTTTCGAGTATGTTTGCAAGCTCGTTTGAAAATGAGATTTTTGACGCCAGAAATGCATTGCTTATGTATTTTTCCGCTTCTGCCTCTTCCAGCGAGCACCTCCTCATTACATCTGCAGTAATTGTATGCAGGTCTTCTTTTATCTGCCCTGCTACCAACGGGTCAAGAAGGTTCTTTATCTTTATCTCCTGATGTCTCAGAGGAGTTAGCAGTTTCTCAAGAACGTCGCCGGACTTTTCATCATACTGGCCGATTATTAACTTATCCGGACTGAAAAAATCCTTTACTGCTGAGCCCTCTGCCAGGTGTTCTGGAACCATGCACAAGCCAAAGCCCGCACCTGCTTTCTTTCCTAAGGTTTCTTCGATAATATCAATAAGCATTCTTGTTGTTCCTGGAACTACAGTGCTTCTGACAACAACTACTATGTATTTATCAGACTCTTTTAACTGCTCTCCTATCTGCCCTGCAGCGGATTTGACAAAAGACAGGTCTATTGAGCCATTATCTCCCGATGGCGTACCAACGCACACAAACACAACATCGCTGTCTTTCACAGAATAGTATTCACTACTTGCTCCCAGCCGACCTTCTGAAACATTTTTCCTGAGAAGCTCTTTGAGTCCCGGCTCAAAGAAAGTGGTTTCTCCCCTGCTTAGTTTTTCTACTTTTTCTTTGTCTATGTCGATGCAGGTAACATGGTTTCCAAGCTCTGCCAGACAGGCGGCAGACACAACGCCAACATATCCTGAACCAACAACAGTTATTTTCATTTGATCACTTCTTTTTTAAACCAATCAATAGTTCTGGTCAAGCCATCATCTAAATTGATTTTTGGCTCCCAGCTTAATTTTTCCCTTGCCCTTGAAATGTCGGGACATCTCACTTTAGGGTCGTCTATGGGCAGTTGTTTAAAACTGATTTCTGAATCTGAGTTTGCAATCTTTTTTATCTTTTGCGCAAGTTCCAGCACTGTTGCTTCCTGCGGATTGCCTAAATTCACTGGTTTGTGGATATCTGAAATGCTAAACCTGTAAATTCCTTCAACCAAGTCAGAAATATAACAAAAACTTCTGGTCTGCGTTCCATCGCCGAACACAGTTATCGGCTCATTCTTCAATGCCTGCGTTATGAATGCGGGCACAGCTCTCCCGTCATTTGCCCTCATTCTTGGCCCATAGGTGTTAAAGATTCTTACAATTTTTGTATCAAGTTTGTGATACCTGTGATACGCCATAACCAGCGCTTCTGCGTATCTTTTTGCCTCGTCATAAACTCCCCGCGGACCTATTGGATTGACATTTCCCCAGTATTCTTCACGCTGTGGGTGTTCCAAAGGATCTCCATAAACTTCTGAAGTTGAAGCCAATACAAAAACGGCTTTTTTTTCTTTGGCCAGCCCAAGCATATTATGCGTTCCTAATGCGCCGACTTTCAGGGTAGGTATGGGGAGCGCCTGATAGTCTATGGGGCTTGCAGGACTTGCAAAATGAAATATAACATTAATCTCTTCTTCCAGAAACAGTGGTTTTGTAACGTCATGGTTCAGTAGTTTAAAATTTTTATTTTCAAGAAGATGCGACACATTCTTTTTACTGCCTGTCAGAAAATTGTCTACACACAGAACTTCGTATCCTTTATCCAGCAAATATTCAGAGAGGTGTGAGCCGATAAAGCCCGCTCCGCCAGTTATCAATGCACGCATAGAATCACTATTGTATATTTGACTAAAACAAGTATTAATATACTACTTTTATCCTACTTTTTAGGATGATTGTAAGTAATTTGTTGAGTATGGGTTGGTAAATGTGAATTAAAAACAAAGGATAAAAATCTTTTCATTGACTTAAATAAGTACTGGGAGATAAAAACTGAAGAACGATAAACCTCCATAACCTGAGAGTTTGGTTAATCAACAAATTATACTTCTAATTTCTGTATCAGTTCCTTAACGCTTTCAACAGAATCAGCAAACTGTTTTTTTTCCTCGCCTGTCATGTCCAGCTCTATAATTTCTCCGATGCCGTTTCTGCCTAATCTTGCCGGAACACCCACGCAGACATCACTGAAGCCGTATTCTCCGTTCAGGTATGCAGATACCGGGAGAACTTCTTTTTTGTCTTTTAGTATTGCTTCAATCATTTTCGCTATTGCTGCAGAGGGCGCAAAAGAAGTGCTGCCTGTTTTAAGATGCTGCAATATTTTAAGACTGGCTTTACGGGTTTCTTCTATTGTTTTGTTAATTTGTTCATCGTTCATTAAATTCGTTATTTTTTCTCCGTTGACTGTTGCGTGGCTCGATATTGGAACCATTGTGTCTCCATGCGCGCCCAGAACCATCGCGTTTACGCTATTAACAGGAACTTTTAAGTGGTCTGCTATGCAGTCTGCAAACCTTGCGCTGTCAAGAACTCCTGACATTCCAAAAACCCTGTCTTGGGGAAAGCCCGTTGTTTTCATCGCCAGATACACCATTATGTCCAGAGGATTTGTAACTATTATAACTTTTGAGTCAGGAGCGAGTTCTTTTATTTTCAAAGAAATTTCTTTTATTATCCCTGCGTTCTTTTCAATCAGGTCTTCCCTGCTCATATCTGGAGTTCTCGGAAAGCCCGCTGTTACAACCACGACTTCAGAACCGGTTATATCACTGTAATCGTTGGTTCCTGTTATGTTCACAGAAAAACCGCTTATATGCGCTGACTGTTTTAAATCCAAAGCCCTGCCCTGCGGAATTCCCTCTACAATGTCGAGCAGCACTACATCAGCCAGGTCTTTTTCCGCCACTCTAAGCGCCACAAGAGTTCCGACCTGGCCTGCACCAACTATGGAAATTTTTTTCATTACCTAAAGTTTATTGTTAAAATTATTAAAGTTATGTGTGAGAACTCTATTTAGGAAGGTCGGTAATTTATTTTAATAGAAAAAGACGTGTTAACACTTTGTCTGAACTGATAACTTAGCGGGGATGATACCGTCCCCTTTCAACCTGATTAACCAAAAGCGCATGGTAAATACTCCTGCGTGATTCTTCGAGTTCTTTTGGTGTCGGAGGGTTTTTCCTGACTTCTTCTAAACACTCAAACCAGCTTTTTTCAAGGTTAAAGTTAAGAGGGAGTAAGTCTCCCATATGAATACTTATGCGATTAAATTTATAACTTTGTGAAAGGCGTATCATGCAATAATCCGGCAAGGATAAAATCAATTGCCCTCTCGCCGAGCCTATATGTTTTTCAGTTTCTTTGATGCGATAACAAACATAGAATGAGACCAGCAAAGAGGAGATACTGAAACTTGAATTTTATTATTGAAAAATTGTTCTGGGATGTATTTTTTATTTTTCATATCCTTGAGAACTTTATTATAAAATTTCAATGCTTTATTTTTGTTCCCATCTTTTAGATAATAAATAACCATCCAGAAATTCAATAACGGCCAATACCCTGCTCCTTTTTTACGATGTATCTTCTTTTTATACATCCAACCATCATATTCATCATTTTCGTAACGATAAATCCCCCAATTGTTAACAATTTTGTCTTCAATTATTTCTATTGTTTTTTTCATTCTTTCATCTTTAGTAGAAATTACTTCTGAGGGCCACATTAAACCCAATAAAGATGCATCAATTCTTTCATCATTTACCTTTCCAAAAGAACGATAAAACTTATTCTTGAAATTTCTTAGTAATACTTTTTTCATTTCATTTGAAGTTTTTTCCCATGTTTTGTTTTGGATTAACTTACTCGCACATTCCAAGCCTTTCGCACAGATTGCTAAAGAGTATGTAAAATTCTCTTTTAAATCAGGGAAACATAGACGTTCTTCCCATAAATCTTGGGTAACTAATTTGAAATGATCTTTATTCCACACCTTACACAAACCATTTGCAGATTTTGTAATAAGTTCTTCAAATTTTTTACATTCTTTTTTGTTGTTTTTATAATAATCATAAATTGCAATCAGAACACTACCAGTTTGATCTGGTTGAAAATGATGCGATGCTTTCTTCCCATTAATATAATATTTTTCATAAAATAATCCGGTTCTATTCCAACCTTCTGCTTTTATACACCACTTGAAAAATTTCTCTTGGATTTTTAATCCTAAGATATCAGCTGCAATACATGTATACATTGCATCTCTTGGCCAAACAAATTTGTAAAACTTTGCTTCTTTTGGAAAGTACGATTGAGTAGAATTTGCTGCAACAATTGCACCATTTGATAAGGAACAATCTTGAATAACCTCTTTGCTGGTCTTTAATAATTCTAGCATTTTTATATTCATAACATATCTATAACGATTATGTTTAATAAATTTTCGTAATGGCTCGGCTTCAGGGTAACTCTGCGGACGCAATTTTCCCCCACTATCTGGGGGGCGTTTAACAGCGATTAACGGGCTCGGCTCTTGCAGAGCCTTGACCCGAATTTTTGCTCAGGAACGGATAAAACCTGCAAAAACTCTGTATATCTGAAGGGGTTATTAGAAAAACACCAATAAAAGTTAAATATGAAGTTTGCATATAATATATTATGGACATTTTGTTTTGGAAATACCTGTCTTTGATTTCGCTTGCATTACTGGCGACAATTGCGGTAAATTATCTGCTTAAGCGGCGAAGGGAGGGTTATGTTGAACTTCGGGGCAAGACTGAACCGCCGGGTGTTGCGTCCCCTCCAAGAGATGCAGGAGGAGTTAAGGAGCAGGGGGGCAAGATAGACCATTTGTTTCATGTTGCGCCCGATGAATCAAAGAAAGCAGACTTAGAGCGTTTTGAGATTTTAAAAACGCCCGACATATTAATAAAAGACCCGGCAAGCAGGCAGTTTTCTGCGGAACCAGAAATGCCGGCAGCAGAGCCATTAAGCGCGCCCAAAGAAAACGTATTCTCATTATTTTCTGAACACAAGACGCCAACTGAAGAGCCGAAGCCATTTGAGCCAGCGCAGCCCCAACAAAAAACTGAAATGAGCCCTGAAGACGCGTTTAACCGCTCTATGGGCTACACAAAAAAAAGCAGTGAGCCGGAACCTGAAGAGAAAAAGGAGACAAAAGAATGGCAACCTATGGGTTTTTTCAGAAATCTTGATAAAGATTCAGATTAAATAAAGTGATACTTAACAGACATGAGGCCATTGTATGCTAAAGGATTATAAAAAATTAATGATTCCGCCGATTCTGCTGTTTTTGTTTTCTGCCGGTGTCCTGCTTATGAATTATTCTGAGACCGGAGAATTTCTTGATAAAGGCATAGATTTCAACGGAGGAACTGAAATCTCTATTTATACAGAAGGTGCTGTTGATATAAAAACATTTGAAACTGCATTTCATGAACAAATTGATGTCAACGGGATGGTCAGGACGATTAAATCAAACGCAGGGCAGACAATAGTGATAGAAACAGAAAATGAGCTTGAACTTGGTGAAATCGAAAAACTGCTGGAACAGCAGGGAATAAGCTATAAGGAAGACGGCATAAACCGGGTCCTTGTCGGCGCAACGCTCGGGGAAGGTTTTTTCAGGGAAGCCCAGATTGCGGTTTTGATTGCATTTGTCCTTATGTCCCTTGTTACCTTTTTTACATTCAGGACTTTTGTGCCTTCTGTCGCAATAATTTCTGCAGCTGTTTCGGACATACTCTTTGCTATGGCGATGATGTCTGTTCTTGAGATAGAGTTAAGTCTTGCGACTGTTGCCGCTTTACTGATGCTGTTCGGTTACTCTGTCGATACTGACATATTATTATCCACAAGGGTGCTGAAACGAAAGGAAGAAGGCACTCTTGACGAAAGAATCAACTCTTCAGTCAAAACCGGAGTAACAATGACCGCTACCAGCATTGCGGCATTTACAACTCTCTATCTTATTTCAACTTCACGAGTTCTTGACCAGATAGCTCTTGTGCTTATACTGGGGTTGCTGGCAGACCTGATAACAACTTGGTTCCAAAACGTAGGAATTCTGAGATGGTTTATTGAAAAGGAGCATAAAAAGACTAGGTGACGAGCATGAATGATATGAAAAAACTTTTATTGAGCGCCCGGATTCTGATTCTGATAGTTTTTGTGCTGGTGTCCGTTGTTTTCATTAACCCGCATTATGCCAAAGACGGCGATACCTATGCTCTGGAGACAAACATAGAACAAGGCCTTGATTTGCGGGGGGGTGTAAGGGCACTGCTGCAGCCGGAAACAGTTACTGTTGAGATTATTCAGGACTGCATAACGAAATTAAACGTACGGGTTAATGCTCTCGGGCTAACTGAAACAAAGATTTATCCTGTGAGAGACCTGTCAGGAAATCCCAAATACATACAGGTCGAAATGGCAGGACTTACTGAAATGGAGATGTCTGAACTGCTGGAACAGCAGGGAAAATTTGAGGCAAAAATCAACAGAGCTGTAGAAATTCAAAATGAAACCGGTATTTTTAAGTTAAACGGGAAGGAATACACAGTCCATCTTTTTGGGGATGTTCTTGAGATAAATGAGCAAAGAGTTGAGATAAATGAAAGTTTTATTTTTGAGGATATCATGTTTGAATACATAAACAAAACAGATACGGGTGTTGTTCTTTCAGGATTAGTTTATCATGGAGAGGATGTGATCGACGTTCTAAAAGATCCCCAGCACACAAGGATTGAGCCCGTAGGAAACGGGGCATATCGCTTCATGTTTACAGTATTGCTGAATAAGGAAGGAGCAGAACGATTTGCTGCGATAACCAAGGATGCCGGAGTTAGTTTTACAGGGATAGCTTCGGGCGGAGATGATTATTTAGATGTCAATATAGATTTATATCTGGATGACAACTTAGTGGATTCTCTCAAGATAGGTTCCGGGTTGAAAGGCAGGGTTGAAACGACAATAATGATTAGCGGGCCAGGGGAATCGCGGGATGCTGCTATTAAAAACATGAAAAACCTGCAATCTATCCTTGAGTCCGGGGCTTTGCCGACGAAAGTAAGCATAGTCAAAATAGATACAATTTCTTCGGCATTGGGCCATGAGTTTGTAAAAACTGCAATTGTTGCAATATTCCTTGCGATTCTTGCCGTAGGCGCTGTGGTGTTCATAAGATACAGGAACCTTAAAATTGTAGCATCCATAATTTTAACCTGCTGCAGCGAAGTTGTGATACTTCTTGGATTTGCCTCGTTTGTTCACTGGACAATTGACCTTCCCGCAATTGCAGGTATCCTTGCTGCTGTAGGGACGGGTGTGGATGACCAGATTATAATCACTGATGAAAGCGGAAGAAAAAGAAATATACAAAGTTTAAAGCAGCGGCTGAAAAACGCGTTTTTTATAATAACCACTGCATACTTTACAACTGTTGCTGCAATGCTGCCTCTTATACAAGCCGGAGGGGGCGCATTAAAGGGGTTTGCAATAACAACAATTGTGGGCGTGACAATCGGCGTGCTCATAACAAGACCTGCATACGGGAAGGTTGTTGAATACATCAGAAAGTACTGAACAGGTGAGCCGGTGAAGCCATACCTCCTTGTTTTTATTGTATTTTGTTTTTTAGCAGGTATGTTCCTGATTAATGGTTCTGACAAAGAGTTCGGCACTTCTGAGAACACGCTGAAAACCTTTGAGCATGCGTTCAATACAGAGAATACAGTCCTTTATGCAGAATGCCTCACACAAAGGGCACGGAAAGACATACGGCTTGAAAATGTGAAATGTCTTATGCAGACAACAAAGGGAACTGCGAATGAAATAAACTTTACGGTAACAAAAAAAGAAATAAATGAAGAAGCGGTTGCCTTGTTTTTTGATATTCTGCATGATTCAGAAAAAAAGCCGCGAATGTTCTGTCACTGTTGTCAGAGAAGGAACTTTATTGAAGATTGAGAAAGTAAGTTTTTATGTTTAGCTGGTCTGCATCACTTCTTCAGTTTCAAAATTGCTTCTGCAATGTCTCCTGTTTCTTCCAATGTCCTGCGGGCTTCTTCTTCTGAGACGTTTGCCTGCTCCATTACCAGCTTCACGTCATCTTCGGAAACTCCTTCATCAAGTTCACGCTCAGACACAATCCCTACTATCTGGAAGGTTTCCTGCCCCATTGCTTTTATTTTTGAAACTTTGGGTTCTGTGATTATTATTTCCCTGTCGCTGGTTTTTATTATGACTTCGGTGGCGGGAATTTCTTCCATGTTCATCCCTAACTGCTTCATCATTTGTTTCATCTGTTTCGGGTTCATGTTTGGCATCATACAAAGATATTAGAAACTGAAGATTAATATGTGTATGCTTTCTGAACTTTTCCTTTTCGCGTTTCTGGGGATTCTAAGCGGGACAGTTACCGGGCTTATACCTGGACTTCATATAAACACAATATGCGTTATGCTGCTGGGCCTGTTTTATACGCATTCTTTTGAACCTTTGTTGCTCAGTGTTTTTATTATCACTATGGGAGTCACGCACACAATAACAGATTTCATACCTTCTATATTCCTGGGAGTTCCTGACCCTTCAACAGCCATGTCAATACTCCCTGCGCATAAAATGCTGTTAAAGGGCAGAGGTTACGAAGCCCTTGCACTAACTGTTACCGGCGGTCTGCTGGGGTTTGTAATACTGGTTTTTACTTTGCCTGCATCTATGAAACTTCTCCCAGGAGTATATAATCTGATAAGACCGAACATACATGTTCTGCTAATATCAGTTATACTGTATATGCTCCTTGTGTCAGGAAAGTTCTGGAAGTCCCTGCTTGTTTTTCTGCTTTCCGGCGTCTTTGGCCTGCTGGTTTTAAATTCCGGACTTATTAATCAAAACTTCCTGCTGCTGCCTGTGTTTACTGGCTTGTTCGGGGCAAGCATACTGCTATTAAGCTATAATTCTTCCTGCAAAATCCCAAAACAGAAACTTCGGTTTGAATTCGGGGCATCTGATTGCTTGGCCGGTGCTTTTGCAGGTTTTCTTGGTGGACTGCTTGCAGGGGTCCTGCCTGCTTTGGGTTCTTCACAGTCCGCTGTTCTTGTTCATGAAGTCGGGCACATAAAGGGCGGAAAAAAATTCTTAACTGCGCTGGGTGCAATAAACACTATCGCAATAATACTTTCTGTTCTTTCAATATATCTTATCGGAAACGCAAGAAGCGGAAGTGCAATCACAATACAAAAATTTCTTGGGGAACTGTCCCTTAATACAGTCTTTCTTTTTATTGCTCTTGGTTTGTTTGCTGCAGGAATTTCATCTATAATCACATTAAAGACAGGCAAGTATGCAATACACATAATTGAAAGAATTAATTACAAAAAACTGGTCTTTTTCACGCTGTGTTTTTTGTTCACCCTGACGTATATGTTCACGGGACTATACGGCGTGCTGATTTTTATAACAGGAACTGCTATCGGCATGTCCTGCGGCATTCTTGGTGTTGGAAGGTCTTTTGCGATGGGTGTGCTGATTCTGCCCACAATCCTGTTTTTTGCCGGACTCAATCCTCTTGTTATCCTGCTGATTAACGGATAGTTCACGACCCCTTCATTTCCTGTGGAACCTGATGAAGTATATATAAGCGTTTTGGTTGATATTTCACTATTTCCTGTGTTTTTACGTCTTATACGCACCCCTTTGTTTCAAGTGGAACTTTTTCACGCCATGTCTGTTTCATTGTGACCTGCCTCTTGCGAAATTAAAAAAACATTCAACGTGAACAACCAAACCCCTATTATCAGAATAACTGCAGGAGCGCAGAATTTAACGCAATAACATGCACCACACAGATTTGTGTATTTATCGCGTTTCATCATGAATCTGTTCCTCAGACATTACGATGCGTTAAACCGCGCCAAAACTGCCTGCCGGTCCTTTTTTCCAAACGCTGCATCTACTTCCTGCTCTAAAATAGAGAATTGCTGCCTTAAATATGAAGAGACCTTAAACCCCTCCATAATCTGTTTTGCGGGCTCTATGTATTTTCTTATTGTTCCTTCGTGAACTGTCATCAGAAGTTTCCCCCCACAATTCACACACTTGCCTAACAGAGGCGGGCGTCTGTATTTTGCATTGCAGCTAACACATCTTAGTTTCTGCCTGGAGTACGTCCTCAGATTGCCTTTTATGTCTTTTAGAAAATGTTTTGATAAAACCAGAGATGCAACCCGGTTTTCGTCAACAGCTCTTATTCTTTGGGCCAGAGCCAGCTGAGCTGCAACTTTTTCTGTCATTGCCTCCAGCAGGACATACTTGCTCTTAACCGGCCCATCGTTTATGTCTTCTGTATCATGGGTAAACCCCACACGGTACGCCTCCGGAGTTCCGATGAAGTTTTTAACAAGATTTATCCCTTTCAAATCCCATGAAGGTTCATATTTCATAGCAGATTCATAAAGTTCCAGAGGATACTCATCCTGCGCATCAACAGACCACGCTTCATTGTCTACCTCTTCAGGGTCAAGGTGCGTTGTTAAAACAAGAGGGGCATCCATGGTTTTTGCACCTCTTGTATCTGGCAAAAATTCTCTTGAAAAATTAAGCAAGGCATCCAAAAGGAGCATTACTGAGTCCTCGTCGCCGTCTGCGTTCCTCCTCTTTGCGGCATGCCAAAATGGGTGTGCGAAACACACCTTTGCCGGAGTGAACCCGATTATCCGCCCGATAATGCCTGCTGAAGTATGCGGTGCCAGACCTATAACGAGCTGACCCATTAAATCCTCGCGTTTTTTAATGTTATAGAATGGATTAAGCTTGTATACTTTCGTCAACAATTCATCAACAAATTTTGAGATGTTTATAAGATAATCAACCCCCGAGAACTCTTTGTTATCTGAGATTACTATATCCTGCGGCTTTAATGCCAGAATCTGTTCTTCATTCTCAAGCGGTTCGTTGTTAATGTCTTTTGTATAACCAAGTTCTTTTAGTTTATCTATTGAAGTTCCAATCTCTTTTGGCTTAAAATGTGAAAGAGGTACATCTGTTAAATCATACCTGACAGTCCCGTCTTTGTTTACATAAAGCCCATATTTTTCACGCAGAAGGCCTTTTTCAAGTGGTTCTACCAACCGGTCTCTGCCAAATGTGCCCCGAACACCTTTAAAAAGCTCAGGCACAGCCCTAATGCCCAGATTTTTCATTGCTTTTTCAAGCAAGGGCTTTATATTAGCTTTTATCTGTTTGTATCTTACTGCTTCGCCGCCGCAACCCTTGTGGATTTTTTCTTTTGTTGTGGCACTGCACTTTGTGCATATATATTGTTTCTCTGCCTTTGAACCGCAATCAGGACATATTGGGAAAAATACAGTTTTCCTGCAGCTGAGACAAGTGAAAAGCGGAAAAACAGAATCGATGTAACCCAGATTATAAGCGCATGTTATGTTTCTCATCCTGCCTCCCTGCGAACCACAGGGAAACAATACCTGGGGCCTTCCTTTCATCAGCCGCCGTTCTGCTTTTTCCGGCCTGCCCATCTTTGATCCCACCCTTGTTATTCCCTTTTCTCTTATCTTCACGCCGGAAAGCTTTGTGAGAGCGTCCATGACACTTGAAGAGCCCAGCACTAAGGAACGTATGCTGTCAAGGTTTCCCTGAGTGGGAGCTCCCAACAGAGCGTACAGAGGTTCTGCTGCCAGGTTCACAGTTACCCTGCTTCCATCTACCTCATGAGGCATGCATATTTTTTCCAAAACTGCCTTGGGGTGCGCATTGTTCAGAATCAACATACTGTTTTCAGTCACACCTCCAGAAACCCATTCGGCGAGCTCTACCAACTCTTCTTTTGTTATGTCGTGCCAGAAATAGTTGTATCTTGGGTGCAGCGGAACTCCAAGTTCTCTTGAAATTTTAAACGCCATGTCAAGAGGTAGTGCGAGGTAGGGTTTTTTAATGTATGCTGATACGTCTGTTGCCGGGTGTTTTTTTTTCAACGCTTCTTTTACTTCCAGAGCCCACCACTCTTCGCAGTAGCCCCCGGGAAGCAGTATGTGCCCCTGACTTACAAACTCGCCGTATGGAATCAGTATATCTCCCAAGGAAAGTATTTCTGAAATCTCTGATTTATGTTGGTCCAGCAGGCCTTTTGTTTCAAGCAGGATAACCGAGCCATTCTTCAGTTTAACTACCGGCGGCTCTACTGTTGAAACTGGTGTACAGACTGTTGCTTTTCCCGGAAGCTCGGTTGCAATCTGGGTCCCTATTGCCATAAATCCTGTTAAATACATAGTGATGGGGTGTACAGATGTTGCCGCCAGCCCGGCAGTTCTTGATTTTCCATACCGCAGCCGGAACCCCCCTGGTTCTGCAGGGTCAGACAAGACCGGTCTTCCTGCTATAACCCGTTCAATATACTTGGTGTTTGGAGAATACAACGCACCTGAATCTACTTCTTCTTTGCTTACAGTATGTTCTTTTTTCTGAAGTTTTATGTATTCGGTAATCCAGTCCCAGCTTCCCATGTCGAACTCTTTTTTAAGCTTGTTTATAATCCTTGTTAGTTTTACCGCTTTTGATGCCACACCCTCTGCAAGAACCAGGCACATCCCTCCACGCACCCTATTTGTTTCAACGCGGGGTAAATCCTTGTAATTTGAAACTTCTGCTCTTTCTGTAGGTGTTCCGTCAAGACATACAGGCAAGTTCTTTATTATTTTGACTATCTCGTTTTTCGTCGGCAGATACTGGAGGTTAACCAGCCGGTGGTAATCTTCTATCTCTGTCGCATACCTGTTTATTTCCTCCTCAGTTGGCTTGTAGGCGCCAACACCAAGTTGTTTTCTTATATAATCTGTAATCAGAACAGACAATGCCTCTGCAGTTCCTCCTGCAGCCCTTATAGGTCCTGCGTAATAGATTGAAACGTAATTTTCCTTTATTTTAACATGAGATACGCCTTCAAGAGGTGCTGTAACAACAGCAAGTGTTGTATAGGCAAT
The DNA here is from genome assembly GCA_030631505.1 of Candidatus Nanohaloarchaea archaeon. Lineage (GTDB taxonomy): Archaea > EX4484-52 > EX4484-52 > EX4484-52 > DAOVKX01 > DAOVKX01. The sequence continues at coordinate 18,321 of DAOVKX010000001.1, read as the reverse complement.
GCCGACTCTTACTGCCACTTCCAACGCCTGCTCCACAGAATCAAACTTGCAGAACTTTCCCTTTGCAACCAGTTCCGCTGACTTTAGTGCAACCCGCTCATCGTTTTTCCCGTAATTTTTCTCCAATACCCTTATCTCTTCCTTGAGGCCTGAGTTAACCAGAGAGGGTACCATCATCCCGACCAACCCTTCCACTCTTGCCGCCATGTCTTCTGCTATGGGAATATCTACTTTTTTTTCCGGGTCGAGCCCAAAGGCCCGTGCCCTGCCTGCAAGTTCATATGATTTTTGAATGTCCTTATCCAGAATACTAAAATATTCCTGAATTTCCAAAGAGAGTTCCATAACAGACTATTGAAAAGAAAAAAATAAATGTGAGTAGAGATTATTTTGTAGAATAAGGGCAGGCGTTATTGTCTGGGCATTCAAGGTCAATAATAGCTCCAGAGGATTGGTTTTCTCCACAACAGCCGATTTTTCTATACATTGGACATACTTCTCTTTTTCTCTGGGCAATTTCTTCATCCATAATTTAAACTATGAAGTAAATAATTTAAAGTTTCCATGGGCCCTAAGCATATTCTATTAAAGAAAGAACCAAAGGGTTAGTGAGCGACTAACCCTTGAATATAATCCCGACTGTACTTTTCCTGCTGATAAACTCCAAAGGCGAATGGAAAAGCATCAGCAAGTTCTTTTGTTCTTTTCCTTGCTTTCTCCTTTATCTCTTTCCATTGTTTCTGGTCTTTTATACTCCTGTCCCCGAATGCCTGAATCAACACGCCTTTTGTCGGCAGTCCTGCTTTTCTCAGGTTCTGCTTAATCAGGCACAACTCATCTCCGAACATATGACATCACCTCGATAAATAAAATGGCCCGGGTCGGTAGAGGATTGGTCTGGTTGGACCAATTATAACGGGCAATAAATAACTTGACACATGGCCTTTATATGCCCTCTTAATGCAGTCTGCCGTTTGCCGTTAGAAACTTAAAGATTAAGAATTTATATTTGTTCATGGATGGAGGATATAGAGATAAGATTAGGATTATTGAAGAAATTATAAAGAAAGAGGGGAAACTGGAAAAAGTACTTGATAATTACAACATTTCACGAAAAAAAGAACCTTTCTTAGACGAAAAACGTTGTGTGCCCGAAAGAAAGATTATAGCGAAAGCCAAAGAAAGGGAGATTTCAGAAATTGATGCAAAAAGTATATTAGTCCATGAACTGTTGCGTTATGGGCATATACACGAAGCAACTATCCCCGAAAATCCTGAAGCATATGTAGAACAATTAAATAAACTTCATAGGATAGAAAAAGAGTTGAAAAACGCCAAGAAAGCGCTTAATGAAATGCCTTACTTCAAAAAGTATGCATTAACTGATTAATTTTTATTTATATTATTAGAAGGGATAAAATGTTTATAATTAAGATCAGCCATCTAAACCTCTTCGCGCCGTTTCCCAATAGTAGTCCTCCTTTGTCATCGAAATTGGCAGGGTTCGAGATATTATATAGTTTATTCCTTGTTTTTCAGCCAATTTTTTAATTTCTTTGTTTGGCTCATCTACATATATTGTGTCAAATCCTTTTTTCTTATTTTTAATGATATCCCTTTCTATTTCTTGTATAGAAGTAATTTCTTTACGTTTGGTTAGTTGAGCGGGTTCGTATACTGGTGTAACGGCACGCTCTCTTATAAAATCAATATCTTTTTGAGATAGTCCCATACTTTAAATTTAGTTTTAAACTATTTATTTATATTTTATTCTAAACTGCTAAAAAATCCTTTACAATGACATTTCTTGTATCAAGCTGCACTATTGTGACTTTTCCGGGGATTGCTGTGTGGCCTACCCGATCCATAAATTCTGTCTGACCCTGAAAAGTGCTTGAAGAAATCAGCGTTGTTCCCCTGTAATTGTCAACACAGAATGAATGTAAGTCTCCTGTATGAAAAATATCAGGGATTTTGTCAATCACGAGGTTGTCTTTTTCTTCAGGTGATATGTTTGTGCTGCCGCATAGGGGCGCCAGATGTCTCTTTCTTAAAAGCATTTTCATAACGTGTTGCGGATGAGTTAATCCTTTTTCCCTGAGGGGTTGTATGCTGTCTATGATTCGGGTGAAACTGTAACCATGATACATCAACACAGAAATGCCTGAACAATCCAGAGCGTGTACGTTTAAAAACGCCGGGTTTGTCACGAGGTGGACATTTCTGAAATTATAAATATTCGGCAGCAATTCCTTTGTAAATGCCGGCTGTGGTTCTGCCTGCCTTACTGCGTCATGGTTGCCCGGGCAAATCATTATCTCTATATGTTCTGGTATTTTTTCCACAAAACCCTCAAATGCTGCGTACTGGTCATAAATGTTTGTCAGTGTGAGGTCTTTTTCCTGACTGGGGTAAATGCCCACGCCATCAACAACATCTCCTGCTATGAACAGGTATTTAACCCTAAGCGCTTCTTTTTCATCGCTATTTATCCATTTCAAAAACCTTTCAGATATTTTTGGGAGAAATTCGTTGCTTCCGAAATGCAAATCTGAAATAAACACTGCGTTTAAAGGGTCGTTTATTTTGTTTATCTTTGCCGGGAAAGGTATGTCCGGGAACGTGATTGAATTTGCAAAAAAGAATCCTCTTGAAACAGAACCTGAAACACCTATCACCTCGTCTGTCAGAAGCTGGTTCTCCCCTATATCTTTACCTTCCTTTATCAGAACTTTGAGCGTTCCTGTTGGGTCTTCCAGTTCCACCAGTTTGTTGTTGTTTTTTGTTGTTCTTATTTCCTTGATTATGCCAATAACCGAGATGTTTCTTTCTGCAGAGCCCTGGTTTAATCGCCCCAGAGAAATAAGGTGTTTTAACTCCTGCCTGCCCTGAAGCATTTCCTTTAACTTATCATACCTGTAAGAATAATAACTTATGAAGTCATCTATTGTTTTCTCTTTAGGTATTGTCCTGATTTCCTTTGTGAACCCCACTTTCGAATCAAAATCCTTTGCAGAGCGCTTTTTTCCTTTTCTGATTTCTACGGGCGCAAAGAGCGCTTTTTTCAGATGTTCCTCTGTTAACACAGTTATGCCTTCAAGAGACATCTTTGAAAGCAAATCAGAAGCCTGTGCGCTATGCTCTGAAAGGATAGCCATTGCGTTCTTCTCAATAAGGATGTTTTTTTCCAGACATAAGCTGATTAACTCTTTGGACATACATATTATTTGATGAAAAGAAATAAATCTTAAAGATAAAACTCGTCTTTTAAGTATCTCTTTATTTTTGAGAGGACGTTGCTGGTGATTGAAAGCTGGATTGCCCTAGTTCTGCCACCCCGCCCTTTGCTGATAACTTTTGCGTTTATTATGCCGAACATTTCCAGTTCCCCTATCAAATCACTTACCCTTCTCTGAGTAAGCGGGGCAAGCCCTATATTACTGCAGATGCTCCTGTACCTGTCAAAGACGTCCCCTGTGGCGACCGGCTCGTTTTCCCCATTGGACAAAGAGACAATTGCTGCCAAGACAGTCTTTGACTGCTTTGGCTGTGTTTTCACGGTTTCAAGAACCCGGTCCAAATCTATTTTCTTTTCAGCAAGGTTAACGTCCTCTTCTGTTATTTTATCTTTCCCTGTTCTCTCTGCAAGCTCTCCTGCAACCCTTAGCAAATCCAGTGCCCTTCTTGCGTCCCCGTGCTCCTGGGCTGCCAGCGCCGAGCATTTAGGTATCACACCCTCAGAGATAACCCCATTGCCAAATGCCAATTTTGCCCTGCTTTCCAATATGTCCTGCAACTGGAGGGCGTTGTAAGGCGGAAATATCAGCTCTTCTTCACTCAGACTGCTTTTAACCCTCTGGTCAAGATTATCTGTAAAAGACAGGTCATTGGAAATCCCTATTATAGATACTCTGGCTTTAATTTCCGGGTCTATTCTTGTCAGGTTGTACAAAAAGTCATCGCCGACTTTTTTGACTAATGCATCAATTTCATCAATAACAAAAATGATTGCGCCATCATAGTCACTCAAAGAATCGAAAAATATCCTGTAAACCTGATCTGTAGGAAGCCCTGTCGGGGGAACCTGCCTGCCCATCTCACCGGAAAGGTAAGCAAGTAGCCGGTATTCTGTATCGGCAACCCGCTTCATCTTGCAGTTAACATAAAGGTATTTTATTTTGACTTCCTGATTCTCTGCCATTTTTACCAGTTCGTTCATGACATATTTTACCACTAAGGTTTTACCTGTGCCTGTAGAGCCATAAATGAAAATATTAGAAGGTTTATCATCTCTTAAAGAGGGGGTAAGAATTTTTGCAAGCTGGTTTATCTGGTTATCCCTATGCGGCACTGTTTCTGGAGTATAAAAGGTTGTAAGTGATTTTTTGTTGGAAAATAAAGTCTGCTTAGTCAGATATTCTTCAAACAAAGTAGTCAGTGTTTTTTGAGCCAAAATATACACCTGTTAAAGTTGATATTATTCTATATGTTCTATAGGAAATGAAGGTTTAAATATTTTAAGGAAATCAACCCACACCCCTTGATTTCGTATGGAGGTATATTATATATTTGTATTATAAGGTTGTTATAACAGTGTTATATGAACTTACTAAGTTCAATCAACGTATATCAGACACAAGGTCTGATATTACTCTTGCAGTTGGTTAAGGGAATGTGTTCAAAATTCAATCGATGCATACCTAAAATAGGTTTTAGTATTGCTTTTACAATTGATTAAAAAAAGAACTAAAAATGAAGTAATCTGCGTTCCAGTGGAAATGAACGGGGAGGTCTTAAAAATTCAGAATTTTGGACAACATTAAGATTAAAATTGTAATTGAGTTACAGTTCAATGTTCCTGAATGAAATGAAGGGTTAGCGAGAGTTCAAGCCAGCATCTTAGGACTTTAGAAAGTATTTTAAGCTTGTTAAAATAACTAATATCTATGAAACTAAAAAATAAAGTTGCACTAATTACTGGTGCTGGGTCGGGGATAGGAAGGGCTACTGCGAAATTATTCGTTAAAGAGGGTGCTAAGGTAGTAATTGCCGATGTCTCTCCAGAAGGCGAAAAAGCTACGGAGAGCATAGGTAAAAATGCCCACTTTATACATGTAGATGTGAGAAAAGAGGAAGATATTGAACGTATGATTAAAGAAGCTGTTAATCAATTTGGGCATATTGACATTTTGATGAACAATGCCGGTATCGGGAAAAATATTTTAATAGAAAAAATGGACGCAGAAGACTGGGATGATATAATAAGTACAAATTTGAGGGGTGTCTTCTTTGGAATTAAGCATGTTGTCCCTTTCATGAAAAAACAAGGCGGGGGTGTAATTCTTAACACCGCTTCGGAACTTGCTTTTGTGGGTGATATTGGATGGTCTGCCTATGCTGCCTCGAAGGGTGGAGTTGTACAACTAACCAAAGTCGCAGCCATGGAACTTATGAAATACAGCATCCGAGTGAATGTTTTATGCCCAGGACCAACTGCTACTCCTATGTTACTTAAAGGTATAACAAAGGAGGAAAAGAAACGTATAGAGAAGCTTGTTCCGCTTGGGCGTTTGGGAAAGCCAGAAGAAATGGCACGAGGTGCTTTATTTTTAGCTTCTGAGGATTCTTCTTTTATGACTGGAGCAAGTTTATTAATTGATGGTGGAATAATCGCAAAAGAATAGTTTAAATTTTTTGGCGAGGGTGTGAATTTCACTTAGAACTCACAGGGTTCTCAGGTTTTTGACCAGTTCTTCGTCACTTTGCAGACCTGATATTACAACTGGTATTTTTTCAACTTCGGCGATTCTCTGAGCCAGTTTGTCGAATTCCTTTGGCGATTTCAGGCCCTGTAGCACTATAACGCCGGGCTTCAGGTTTGTGACTTTTATGGCTATTAGGGGAGATCTGCCGTGGTGTATTCTTGTGAAAACCATAGCCCGTTCTGTTGTCAGCCCGTATAACCTGACCAGTTCGACAGGTGAAAGCTCTGTTATGGCTTTGAAGGAGTCTATGATTGTGTAGCCATATATTGTTTTATCTTTCTGTTCTTCACCAACAACAAGTTTCCCTCTTGTTGCTTTTATGAAATCGTCTATTTTTCTTGAGTGCGGGAATTCCTTTATGTCTAGTATGGCATCGTTTAACAGGTCTGTTTCATACATATTGGTGAATTCTTTTATAATCGGGCCTCCATTTTTTTCATCCAGCGCAATAAGGACCACAACGATTTTCCTTATCATTTTCACGCCCGGAGAAGCCCGTCGCCCACCTTCATAGTCAGAAATAACCGAGGGCATGACCTTCATAACTTCTGCAAGACCTCTCTGGGAAACCTTGAAAATATTTCTCCATTTCCTTATTGCGTCCCCTGGCTTTTCTGCAAGAACGATTTCCCCGGCAATTTTGTTTGCCATATTCTGCTTTGCCAACTCCCTTTCATTTGCGACCATAAAAACATAATGAACACAAACCTTTATATTTTTTGTCGATTTTCTATACGTCATTAGACGAAGTATTGAAGTTCTCAACACATACAGAATTATGAAGATGAAATTTTGGTGAAGTATAGATAAAGTATGATACAGGCAGAAATCATTAAATTTATATTATAAAACTACTAAGGTATGATTATGAACGACAAAAAAACAAACAAAATCATTGCAACGGCAACCGTAGCAATTGCATTAAGTGCGGCAATGCAGGCTATATCTGCATTTGGTAACTTTAATGTAACGAGTAAATGGGATATCGTTGCACTTGCTATAATGGGGCTAATGCTTGTTTTTATTGTAAGATTAGCGATGTATTCTTGGTTTTATCTAAAAGAAAGATAGGATTTCTGTTGAGTAATATTACACACAACACCCATTAACCGGACTTCTATGAAGTAAAGATTGTATGTACGCAGGAATCAAGCGCAAAACCAGAGGTAAAAGTTCGGTTTTTAACAAAGTTAAAAATGAGGCGAAATTGAGAACTTTGAGCAAAAAGACAATACCTTTGGTTATTTTTGATTTTACTGAAAGTTCGTCTAATCTTGATAATATTGGGGTTAGGGGGTATTTGTTAAAATCTATTGACAACAAAGAAAGAACAGAAATTCTGTTAAGATTAGCGCGTTGTAATAATTATAGAACGATGCGTTGAAGCAACTACAGCTTAACAACATAACTTTTCCCGGCTTCCCTTAGCTGGTCCAGGCCTACCATGTTCCACTTTTTGCTGCCGTTTCTTTTGATGGCATAAACAGCATCTGCGCCGAAAGCTGCGGATATTTTTCCCAGAAACTCAACTTCTGCTTTGTCCAGATAAACAGCGCCCTTTTCAGTTACCTTGCATTCGATAATAATTATCTTTCCACCTTTTCCCGCTATCAGGTCCGGCTTTCTGCTTTTGCCTGAGCGTATGACAAGCCATCCTTTTTTTTCAAGGTCCATTCTCAGGTCCCGTTCAAACAAGTAGCCCTTTTTATAAACCATACCGTAACCTTTTTAGTATTTTGCGTATAAATGTATATTATGTCAATGAACATAAAAGTCGAAGAACTCATGAGCAAGAATGTTCTGGCGGTTTCCAGTTCTGATACTGTAGAGCATGCAGCAAAGCTGATGAAGCAACATAATATTCGTGGGCTTATTGTTGTGGAAGCTTCTGAAGTGGCGGGCATAATAACCGATGAAGACATACTACGAAAAGTGGTTGCAGAGAACAAGAGCAATAAAACAGCACTCGGGGCGGTCATGACAAAGGAAGTGGTGACGATAAAGGGCGGAGAGACTCTGGCGGACGCGTGCTCCAAAATGAGCGATAATGATATAGACCGGCTGCCCGTAGTGGATGATTCAGGAAGTCTAATCGGTGTGATAACTGAAAGGGACATGACTACAGTTTACCCTGTTCTAATGGAGTATCTGGGCACACAGGATAAAGGATCGCTTCTTGAGAAAAAGAGAACAAATTCGGGTAATTGTGAGTCGTGCGGAAATTTCTCAGAAGATTTACAGGACATCAACGGCAATCTTCTTTGCGTGAACTGCAGGTAGTATCCAAGATTTAAACAACTTTAAGGATACCGCTTTTATGGAGTTATTCATATGTGTAGTGTTTACAAATTAAATGAAGAAGAAAAACTTGTTTATCAAAGTGCTTTGGATAAAGGGTTTTTTGAAAATCCGAAACAAGAAAAACTTCAGGAAATAGCAAAATCAACTGGACGTTCTAGAGACAAAATTGGCACTTTATTAGGTTCTGCGGTCTATAAAACGTTAATGGGCCTGGATATTTCACTGAAGCGCCCGATAGTGGTTGAGTAACAAATTCCATGTCGAAAATCTTTAAAACAGCGTTTCATCAGGATTAAACCTGTTGCGTTTTCACCAGACACTATTTTGTTTAATGATTTGCTTCTAAATCTGTAAAATTTATATGAAAAAGAGGGTGTTTAACAAAATCATGCCAAACGAAAGATTTAAGAAGTTAACGAGTAAATAATCATTAAAGCCCGTCACCGTCAGCAAAATTGATTATGATGATATTTTGTGTTACTGATGGGCTATATTTGTTATGCTTAAAGAAACCAAAAATACAGTTTATATAACTGTTACTGTTGGAACAAACAGATCAGAATTCAGAATAAACATAAAAAATAACAAATTGCTGGTTTTTCTTAAAGAAAAACCCATTAAAGGAAAGGCAAACGAAGAGCTCGTAAAACAATTTACGAAGTTGTTTAAAAAACCTGTGTGTTTAGTGGCAGGTTGCAAATCAAAAAATAAAACACTAAAAATCGAATGCACAAATAAAGGAGAAGTATTGGAAATACTAGATAAAATCAAACGTTGATATTCACTTGATATTTACCCAACACAATGTAATACGGATTTTGCTTTAAGCAAGTTTGTATTAAGTGTTAGTTACCGTAGCGTTTAGTTATCTACTTCTCTAGTTTGTGAAAGTTTAATAAAAATATGGAAGGGTAATAGCCCTGACTTTAAAAATAGAGACAGTGAGGTGTTATAACAACTCCTGTTTCAAATTCAAAACATTATGAGGTGAATTTAAATGATGAGAGTACAATCTCCGATTTCAAAAACAGATATTGTGGGGTGTTTTTAATGGCAAAATTAGCGCAAACATCAGTTAAGTATGTTATAAAAGCGGATTTTGATGCAGAAGGCATTGTTGAAAGGCCGGATGTTATCGGGGCCTTGTTTGGCCAGACAGAGGGTCTTTTAGGTCCTGATTTAGATATGAGGGAGCTGCAGAGGACAGGACGCGTTGGCAGGATAGAAGTTAAAACAGAATCGAGAAACGGGAAGTCAAAAGGGAAAATAATAATCCCGTCCAGTCTGGACAGCGCAGAAACAGCGCTTATCGCGGCGACGCTGGAAACTATAGACCGTGTTGGTCCGTGCGATGCGAAAATAAACGTGGAAAAAGTTGAGGATCTGCGTTCAACAAAGAGAGACTATATAGTTAACAGGGCAAAGAACCTGTTATCAAACCTGATTCATAACCTGCCGGAGACCGCAACAGTTACAGAAGAGCTTAAACAAGCAGTAAGGGCTGGCGAAGTCGTGAATTATCGAGGTCTTGCTGCTGGACCTGATGCAGCAACATCAGAGTCTGTAACTCTTGTTGAGGGGAGAGCAGATGTCATCGTCCTTTTAAAACAGGGAATTAAAAATGTTATTGCAATCGGAGGCACATCCATACCTCAGGTTGTCGGGGCGATTTCAAAAGAGAAAGAAGTAACAGCATTCCTTGATGGTGACCGGGGCGGCGACCTAATCCTAAAGGAACTCAAGCAAATTGCAGAACTGGATTTTGTTGCAAGAGCGCCATATGGCAAAGAGGTTGAAGAACTTACGAAAAAAGAGATATTCAAAGCAATCAGGGAACGGATTCCTGCAGCTCAGGCAACAGAACTGAAACCTGCCGCCACAGAAAGAAAGGAAGTCCAGATGCCCCCGAGAACTTCAGGATACAGGACATACAAGAAACCTGTCGCAGAAACAACTTATAGACAAACATCAAGAGTTGTTTCAAGAACCGGCGTAGGATATAGAAAACCAAGCACAGGCACTTTTTCAAAACCTTTTTCCATGCCGAGAATCATCAGAAAAAAACAACTGGATGAGAAAACGAAAAAAACATTTAAAGAACAGACAAATGAGCTTGTCGGGACCAAGGCCGCAAGCATATATGGCAGGAATATGGAATTCTCAGGCAGAGTTCCGATAAAAGAACTACAAAAATCAATAAAACAGGTAACAGAGCCATTTGCCATAATCCTTGATGGATGCGCTGACCAGAACACAGTAAGGTTAGCGGAAGGTGTTGGCGTAAAGTACCTTGTCTGTTCTGATAATAAAGACCGGATAAGGTCAAACAGCATAGAAATCCTGACACAGAAGGACTTGTAATCCTTCTGCTTTTTTCTTTTTAATGAATGGTTTATTAACAACCTTTGCGAATATAATATTATGGGTGCAGAGGCCTTAGAAAAAGGAGCAGAAGTTATAATAACCCGGAATCTGGGAGTCAAGCCGGATGAGAAAGTTCTGATTATTACAGATTCCAAAAGGATGAAAATTGCAGAAGCTTTAAGGAAAGTTTCTGAGAAATATGCCAAAGAAACCGAGATAATCAAAATAAAAGAGACCAAACATAGCGGTGAAGAACCGCCGGACTATGTTGCAGACGCAATGAAAAATGCAGATGCAATCTTAATCCCAACAACCAAATCATTAAGCCACACACAGGCAAGAATTCAGGCGTGTGAGCAGGGAGCAAGAGTTGGGAGCATGCCGGGAATTACTGAAGAAATGTTTAAAACCGGGTTAACAGCAGACTGTTCTGAAATAGCAGACAACTGTGAGAAACTAAAACAGAACTTGTTGGGTTCTGATAAAATTCGTGTTACTGCACCAAATGGAACAGACATAACGTTTTCTGTCAAAGGAAGAAACTGGTTTGTCGATGATGGGGTTTTAACGAAACCTGGGAAGTTCGGGAGCCTGCCAGCCGGCGAAATATACATAGCGCCTTTGGAAGAAACAGCAAATGGGAATGTATTTACAACGTTTCATAGATTATACGGCAAAGAAGTTGAGCTGATTTTTAAAAACGGGAAAATCACTGAAACCAGCGATTCAGAATTTGACGAAATTTTGAACCAAATCGGAGAATGTTCAAGAAATTTGGCGGAATTTGGGATTGGCCTAAATCCTAAAGCCATATTTGTTAAAACCATACTGCAGGACGAAAAGCTCTTAGAGACTATACATTTGGCAATAGGGACGAGTGTGTCTTTTGGCGGCAAAATAAAATGTTCTACTCACCAGGATGGATTAATTTTTAATCCAACTGTTGAAATCGACGGAAAACTTATTATGGACAAAGGGAATCTGCTGATGTTGTGATTTTTTCCAAAAGATTTATTATGTTTGGCGGTTATATATTACTGTGATATTATGGATAAACTCAAAAAACTTCTTCAGAAACTATCAGGAGCTCCGGGGATTTCCGGAGTTGAGGGAAATGTTGCAGATATAATAAAGGATGAGTTAAAGGGTCATGCAGACTCTGTCAGGAGAGACGCATTAGGTAATCTGATTTTAAAGAAAGGAGAGGGAAAACTCAAAATTATGATTTGCGCACATATGGATGAAGTGGGATTTATAGTTAAATACATATCAAAAGAAGGATTTATCAGATTTATTCGGTCTGGAGGCATAGACCCAAGAAATCTTCCAAGTCAAAGAGTGCAGGTATATACCAAGGGCAAAGTAATAAACGGTGTGATTGGTGTTAAACCTCCACATTTACAAAAAGAGGAAGAACAGAAAAAGCCGTATGAATTGGAAAGTTTATTCATAGATATTGGTGCAAAAAACAAAAAACATGTTGAAGATATGGGCATCGAGATTGGAGACCCTATTGTTTTTGATAAAAAATTTATGAATCTTACAAATACTGATCTGGTTTGTGGCAATGCATTAGATAATCGGATTGGCTGTGCAATTCTTATTGAGGTTATGAAACAGTTTGACGGCAAAGATATAACTTTATATTGTGTTGGCAGTGTTCAGGAGGAAGTTGGTTTAAAAGGTGCAAAGACCTCTGTTTTTGGTATTGAACCTGATGTTGCATTAGCAGTAGATACTGCTATTGCCGGAGGGACGCCAAACATAAAAGAGGAAGAAGTAGCGATACAAATCGGCGATGGTCCTGTACTGGGTTTAATAGAAGCTGCAGGGCGCGGGCTGATTGTACAAAAGAAAATAAAGGATTGGTTAACCCAGACGGCAAAGAAAAATAAAATACCATATCAGCTTGAAGTTATAGAAGGGGGAGTGACCGATGGGACCGCAATGCAAATATCCAAAACGGGAATCTATACAGGAACAATTCAGGTTGCTACAAGATATCTGCACTCACCTGTTGAAGTAGCAAGCTTAAAAGATATTGATAATGCTATAAAATTAACAATCGCCGCACTGAAAAATGCTAAGAAACAGACATAGGAAATTTAGTCAGCCGTTTTATTCCTTTTTTTGTTAACACAACAACATCTTCAATCCTGACGCCAAAATTCTCTTTTATGTATATTGCTGGCTCTAATGTAAAAACCATATTCTCAGTCAATTTCATTGCGCTCTTTTTTGAGAATGCAGGACTTTCGTGAACCTCAAGACCAACCCCATGCCCCAAAGCGTGAAAGTTCCCGTAATGCGTGGTTTCATAACCTGCTTCTGTCAGCATTTTCTGGGAAAAGGACTCAACATCTGAAACTGTTTTTCCTATAGTTATATATTCATCTAATTGGCTGTGAAGTTCTGTTAAGGTTTCCAGAACTTTCTGTATTTTTTTGTTTTTCTTTAACATGAATGTTCTGCACATATCAGAACAATAAAACCCGTTTTTAACTCCAAGGTCAATTAATACTGTATTTTTAAATTTTTTATTTCCGGAGTAATGATGGATATATGATGAATTTATATCTCCTGCAACAATCGGCTCAAATGACCATCTTTTGTTCACGTTGACTATCTTTTTTCTTATTTCACTTGCTATTTGTTCTTCGTTTTTGTTTTTTAGACCTTCATTGATAATTTCACTTAATATTCTGTCTGTGATTAAGCATGACTTTCTAATTTTTTCAATTTCTTCCGGCTCTTTGATTGCCCGTATTTTTTCAATGTCTTGGTCGACATCTACAAAAGTTACTTCAGGCAGTTTTATTTGCAGTTTTAGATACATATTGTAACTTGTTTTTCCATCAATGCCTATTTTTCCTTTTTCAAGACTTAATTTTTTTAACATATCCGAAACTTTGAATTCCTGCAAGTCGATTATTTCCTTAACTTTGCATTTATGTTCTACTTTTTCTTTTTCAGATGTTAAAAGCAGTTCCCTGTTTTTTGTTATCAATAAAAAAGTTGGTTCTTGAGGAACATATCCTGTGAAGTAGTATATGTTTGAGGAAGGAGTATTCAGCGACGTTAACAAAACAGCATCTAAATTTTTTAATTCTAAAACTGCCTTTGATTTTTCTATTCTTTTTTTATATTTATTGTTCTGCATGCCCAATCTTCCTCCCCAGGATTTCCAGTTTTTCATTGTATGTGTCCAGAATGCCTGTGATACATACCTCTTTGTTTTCTTCTGTTTCATAAGCGTTTGACGTTTTGGCAAAATCCTCAAAAAACACGACTTTGATATCTCCGCTTTCATCAGCGATCTCAAGGAAAACTGCTTGTTTGCTTATGTATTTACTTGTAATGCTTCCGCAGATTTTTATAGTTTCTCCTGTCATGCCTGTGTTGAGTTCACCAATATGTACATTTTTCGGGTTTACATTTTGCACAAGACAATAAATCATAACAAGCCCTGTGACAGACATTATCAGGCATATTTTCAGCAGAGCAGATTCGTTAATTTGTATCACCAAAATTGATTTTACCAGAAAGGTCATTGTAAACCAAAACCTGATTTATGTACGTCTTTTGATATCTCAACTTCATGGATTTTTTAAGGCGGTGCTGTGGAACCTCTGCGGTGAATTTTTATGATTTCCAAATCCTTATAGAGGGACCCCTCTGGCGTTAATGTACTTTGTTTTAACTTTATTGCATCAATGAAAAATTCTGAAGTTTTAAAGTCTTTTAGTTGCATGATTCTGTTTTTGACTTTCTCATTGTTTCCTGTGTTTACTCTTGCGATTGTCACGTGGGGTGTGTACTTTTTATCTTCGCCAAAGCCATGTTTTGCTAATCTGGCATCCAGTTCGTTTTTAATAGATAATATATCGTCTTTTTTGCTTGCCCCGAGCCAGATGATTCTTATAATATTTTGGCGTGTAAATACGCCAGGATTTTCAAGATGTATTTTAAATTTTTCTTTCGGGTTTAATAAATGCAGTTCATTTTTTATTCTTTTAACTTCACGTTCGTTTAAGTTTCCAAGAAATTTTAGCGTAATATGCAGATTTTCTGCTTTTATATTTTTTATTCCTTTTTCCTTTATATTTCTTTGCAGTTCTTTTATTTCTTCTTTTATGCTGTCTGGCAAATCAATAGCAATAAAACAACGCATAATAATACTTAAAGTTATATTTATATATTTATATTCATTAAATCTCTTACAGGTTCTAGGTGATGTTCACATGAATGTTCACATGAAAGAAGATGAATGGTTTTCGCAGATGGGTTGGGAGAAGAACCCCTTCACGCTGGAGATATATCCTGATTTGTTTGTTGGCCATGAAGAAAAAGTCAGTTTGCTTTACAGACATATTAATGAAGGACACAAACATATGCTGATTACAGGTCCAACTGGCTCAGGGAAGACAACGCTTTTGAGATTGCTTTCCAAGAAATACAATGTTCTTTATTTTCCGAAACCACCGCTGAACGAAGAAGAACTGGTTTCTGTTTTCAGAACAACTCTATTGAAGCCCTCCTTTTTTCAAAGGATAGCTGGAGATGCAGAACTGACTCTTTATAATCTGGCAGACAGATTTAACTGCAGATATTCAGGAAGTCCTGTTTTGTTGTTGATAGATGAAGTTCACGAGACAAATGTTCACGTTTTGGAGTGGTTGAGGGCTCTTGTGGATCAAATTGAAGGAGTGACTGTTATTCTGGCAGGGTTACCTAAATTTAAAACAGAGAATTTAAAACAACTGGAGTCTTTGTCGCAGAGAATAGTTCTCCATGTTGAGCTTGGTCCATTAACAAAGGATGACGTGTTCACGTTGATAAAGAAAAGAATTTCCAAAGTTCACGGTCAAGGGATAGACCCGTTTACTCTGGATACAATCGAGGAAATATGTACAAGGTCTGGTGGATTTCCCCGTGAAGTATTGAAACTTTGCGATTCTCTCGTTCATCGGGCTGTTGAGAGGAAATTGACTATTATTGACAAGTCATATTTTAAGCAGGAACCGCCAAGCAGAAGAACTACCGAGAGCTACAAAGATGTTCAGTTAACGAAAAAGCAGGAAGACATAATCAATCTCCTTTTAAATGAGAGTTTAACACCTGCGCAAATAACAAACAAACTTAATACAAAAGAGTATAAGTCCGATGCACATGCCCTGAGGGCTATAAACAATATTTTGATGCGTTTGCTGGATTCTAATCTTGTTACACGTGAACGTCACGGGAAAACATATTTTTATCACCCTACCCCAAAATTTAAGATAATCAAAGCCGAAACATAACAATATAAAAACAGAACCTTATTTTGTGATAATTATGATACTATGCATTGCCGGGTTTCCAGGTTCTGGCAAAACCCAAATTTCCAATTACCTGAAATCCAAAGGATTTTTTACAATATCTTTTGGAAGTTTTATAAAGGAAGAACTGTCCAAGCATAATATAGCATATACTGCACCTAATGTTGTATCTGTGTCGTTATATTTCCACAGAACTGGCAAGGATATTCAATTGGCTCAAAAGGTGTTATCTGTTTTGCATGGATCTGGTTGTGTTAATCAGGTTATTGATGGCTGTAGAAACCGGAGGGAATATGAGTACATAAAGGAACATGAACTCAGTGATGTTTATCTGGTTGGCGTTGATTGTTCAAAGAAAGTTCGTTATGAACGGGCTAAAAAAAGAAGAAGGTTTGTTGGTTTGACCGAGAACGATTACAAGGAGAGAGACAAAAGGGAAAAAAATTATGGGTTAAATGAATTATTAAACTCTGCAGAATTCAGAATAAACAATAACGGTACAAAAGATGAACTAAAGAGTCAGGTAGGCAAGTTACTCGGTAAGTTAAACGATAAGGTGAAGAGGTATAAAAATGATGGCTGAATTTTTGGTTATATCTATAATTATAGCTGCTTTATTAAACATAAAAGCATTTGACTCGCAGGCATTAGTAGTATCGTCTCTTTTTGGTTTGATTATCTGGTTTTTGCGGGGGTTTGAGTGGTTTCTGGTTATGTTTATATTCCTTGCTGTTGGGGTCTCAGCCACTTTTTTTAATATAAAAAGCAGGTCTTCACGCAACTCCATTTTACAATTTGCGGCTAAGATTCCTGCATTATTCGATTTTAGCACAACACCTATAGAAAAACATACATCGCGTGGAGTGGATAATGTTTTGTCAAATGGCCTTGTTGCATTTATGGCTGCAGTTTTTTCTTTCCCGTATATATATCTTGGTAGTGTATCCGCAGCACTGGCAGATACATTAAGTTCTGAGATAGGTGTTTTATCCAAAAAAAGGCCATATCTTATAACTCATATGAGAACACAGGTTCCAAGAGGGACAAATGGGGGCATTTCTATTTTGGGCTGTCTGGCTTCTGCAATAGGCGCCATTATAATTGCAACACTTGCGTATTTTTTGTTTTTGAAAAGCATGGTTCTGTTCTGGGCTGTCTTTGCCGGAGGGTTTACCGGCTCTTTTGTGGATAGTTTTCTTGGAGCATGGCTTGAGAACAAAAAAGTCATTACAAATGGCTCTGTTAATTTTGTTACAACTCTGTTTGGTGGGTTGCTTACTGCGTTTATTATGGCCGTATTGTAAAATGCACGGTGACTTTATAAATTTTAAGTACAATTTAATTGTATAGAGGTTATGGGGGTTTTTTTATGAGAGATGCGTTAAGAGCACAAGAGCTTATAGATAAGGTAATCGTCAGTGAGCAGACCGGGAGAAAGTTCGGGAAAGTCGGCGATGCAACCTTTATAGCAGAAACAGGAGAATTAATGAATGTACTTTTGGTTGAACCAACAAAACACACAAGAGATCTTCAATTGCAGGAAGACGAAAACAAAAGAGTGCTGATACCTTTCTCTGCTGTGGTATCTGTCGGCGATTTTGTCATAGTCAATGAGAAAGAAATATTTTAATTACTTACTCAACTTTTTTTGAAAGAAGTTTTTAGTTTTGAAATTGTTCTACTCTCTGATTAATCAACAATACCTTCTGTTACGACACGAAATACTGCTTCTCCGTCAGGAAGGTGCGGCGAGTCAATCAGGCGGGCTATTCTTTTTTCGCCCCTGCTTTTTCTCAGGTAAATTCTGAATGTTGATGCGTGGCCTACAATATGCCCCCCTATTGCTGTTGTCGGGTCGCCGAATAACATATCAGGTCGCGCCATTACCTGGTTTGTTACAAAAATTGATACATTGTATGTATCTGCGAGTTTTCGCAGACCTTGTATATGCCGGTTTAATTTTTGCTGTCTTTCAGCCAATGTCCCTCTGCCGCAGTACTCTGCCCTGAAGTGCGCTGTCAGGGAGTCAACTATAACCAATTTTATGTTCTTTTCTTTTATGAGATCCTTTGCTTTTTCAACAAGCAAAATCTGATGATCGGAGTTGTATGCTCTTGCGACAAAAATATTATTCAGGACTTTTTTATAATCAAGACCGAGGCCATCTGACATCTGCTGTATTCTTTCCGGCCTGAATGTATTTTCAGTGTCTATAAAGAGAGCACAACCTTCCAAGCCGCCCTTTTTTTTTGGCAATTGCGTGGTTACCGAGAGCTGATGCGCCAGCTGTGTCTTTGCAGAACCAAAAGCGCCGAATGCCTCTGTGACGGCCTGCGTTTCTATACCGCCACCTAACAAAGTATCAAGTTCTTTGCTGTTTGTTGTTATTTTTCCAACAGATGCTCTTCTTTCCATTGCCTTTAATCCGGTATCGAAACCCATGTCCAGCTGGCCTCTTGCCGCAGCAATTATTTTACTTGCTGTTGCTTCGCCTATATCAGCTATTGCAGCTATTTCCGAACTGCTTGCCGCAGCAATGTTCATCAGTTCGCCATAGCCGCCCTCTTCCGGCT
>DAOVKX010000073.1 GCA_030631505.1 Candidatus Nanohaloarchaea archaeon | reverse complement strand
GTTGTTTATCCTTACCACTATGGATTTTATGTCGTCCTTGCTGCACTTGTCGAAGTCCTTGTCAAGCCATTCGGATATCCTTCTGAGGTTCTGGACGTATCTCATGGTTCTGCCAACGCTTATTTCAAGAAGGCAGTCGTCCTTGAATTTTATTATCAGTTCCTTGTTTTTATCAGAAATAGCGGGATTGTTTTTGAGATGGTTTATCGTTAATTCAAGTCTTCTCACATAGTTGTGTGGATCAAACATACGGATACCTCTCTTTCAAGGCATAAAAAGCATGTTTTCAGCATTTGCCATTTATGCCGTTGAGTAAAGGCACCATAAATTCTAATAAGCGCCCCGGCCGGGATATGTTCAAACCATTAGGAACAAAGTAAACTTATGCTTAAGTGGGTGAAATTCATTTTCACAACGCAAAATTGTGCTTGAGTGAGTGAAACTCACGAAACACAAACGTTTTGGCTTAAGCCTTTTTCACAAATAGCATTTCCTAAAAGGCTTATTGAACCCGGGTCACAGGAGTGACAGTCCCGTATGATAACCATGCTACACTACCGGGACGCAGTTGTTAAAACGGCAAATATAAGAAGTGGCAGCGTCCCAAGGTTCCCGCCGTCAGGCAGTACAACTTGAATCGCTGGAGGTCTTAACTTCTGTGTTCGGAATGGGTACAGGTGTAACACCCCCGCTATGGCCGCCAACATTACTATATACGCACATAAATTTTATAAAGGTTTTGTAAAATCCACTTTTGTTTATAACCCAAACTTTTCGAATTCAGAGACACTACCTATAAACACATCTCCAAAGTTATCAATATGCGTTCCTTTTGTTGGTGATTCTAACTCACAATCCTTAACTACAAAAACAAGACCCTCTTTATTAGCCCTTCCAAGTAATTTTCTATAATATGAATTTTTGCTAGTATCCCATCCCTCATGGAATTCAACACCCTCTTCCTTAAGGTATTCTTCATGTTTTTTGAGTATCTCTAAATTGGCTATTAAAGACTCTATTGCAAGACTGTGTAGGCTTACGTCATCTTGCCGTATTTCTCTAAATTTTGAACCCTTAAAATGTTTTAGTATTTGTTCTGACAATTCATTTATTTGTTCCATTGTGTAGAGTATATCTTTTCCAGTTTCTACATCCTTAAATATGTAGGCGCAGTAAAGGGTTTCAGATATATATGGTCTAACTTGGGCCGCAAGCCAAGGTCTC
Organism: Candidatus Nanohaloarchaea archaeon; assembly: GCA_030631505.1. Taxonomy (GTDB): domain Archaea; phylum EX4484-52; class EX4484-52; order EX4484-52; family DAOVKX01; genus DAOVKX01. The sequence continues at coordinate 3,466 of DAOVKX010000073.1, read as the reverse complement.
TTTGAATCATGATACGTAATCGGTTTACTTTTCTTTATTATTCCTTCAAGTTTTTGTTCTAACGTATTTTCCAAGTATTCTATACCGCTCAGACATATCATATTAAATAATATATTGAAAAAATTATTTAAAGAAAATAAAAATCCCGCCGGCCGGATTTTCACAAACTGCAAAACCTTACATAATCGGGGTATATCTTCAAAACAGTTTAAATTACACTTTGAACCAATTGCAATAAGCTGACTTCCAACTTGTTGGAATGTCAGGTAAGGTTTCGGGTGACTTTGCACCCGTTGCAGCCGTTTTGAACCGGCAACATCACGGTAGCTATATCAGAATGCATGCTAATCCCAAGCACAAGAGTGCTCTTCTACAGCCGTGCACTCTACCATTGAGTTACAGCGGGTTGAATATCTTATATTAGTTATAAATCTTTTAAATGTTTGGTTAACCCTTGGTTAATGCACAGTTAAGGCAAAAAAACAGTAAATATAAAGAACAAGTTGACAAACTGCCAGATTAAGGTCTTAAGACATAAAAAATTCAAAAAGAATTTTCGAATCCCCAAAAATTGACATAGTCAATTTTTTAGGACCTAAGAAATCAAAGATTTCTGGGTCCCAAAAATCCTTTCAGGATTTTTTAGGACATCAAAACCTTTCTGGATTCAACAGAATACGATTTTCCTCTTTTTGTAACTGCCTTTATTTTTGCTTTTGGCATGTGAACGCCACCGCAGACTTCCAGCCGGAGTTTGACTTTGTATGTTAAAACCCGCTCTTCTCTTGCCTCCAACCGACCTATTTTCCATAACAGTTCAACGCCGTTTTTTCTCTTTTTTATCACGTTTGGTTTTACGGTATGGAAGTCTTCAACAAATTTAAATATAGAAGGGGCAAAGTCGCTTACCTCTACTCTGTGCAAGGTTTTGTTGCTCCTGTTCCTGACCTCAATATGGACAATGTGCTCTTCGCCTTTTTTCATAACCTTTTTGTGAATATGCGGTTTTTCAATTTCATAGAACAAAAAGATGCCTATTCCTGTTATTATAATTACCAGCAGATAAATTATCCAGTAATTTATTCGGTAACTGACACTGCAGCTTTCACCTGATTTAAGTGCGCAGACCCACTGGTAATTTCCCTCAATAGTCTTTACTTCAACATCGCTCTGCTTTACAGAATACAGCCATGCCTGAGCAGAAAGAGTCTCTTTGTGGCTCACGCGCTCTTCTTTGTTGCCTTCGTTTTTTATGAGGATTTCAAAACTCTTGCTGAATATTCCTGGCGTTATAGTTTGCGTTTTTTCAATTACCGCCTTTTCATTTATGGAGAAGGCACACAAATCCGTTGAAAGCGCTTCGCTGTTTTCATTAAACAAAGTCCCTGTGATTCCATAATCTCCTTTGCTTGAATACTTGTCAAGGTTTAGAATTTCAGTTATTGTTCTTTCTTCGCCATGCTTTATTACAGGAATTTCAATTCTTTGCGTTCTGGTTTCGCCATTTTGTGTTGTTTCAAGTTCAAGATAATAACCGCTTATGTCTGTGGTTCCTGTGTTGTTTAAAACTATAAGCACTTTGATCTCTTCATTGGGCTCATACGTTTCTTTTACTGTTTTAAATGAAGCTACTTTAAGTTTTGATTTCTCTTTAACAAAAATTGTCGCATCCTTTTCCGAACACAGTTCGGAGTCAACCACACTCTGCGAATCCAGTGCACAGGCCTTAATCTGGTACTTGTAAGAACGCTCAGGAGTTCCATACGCAGGGCTCAGGTATAATTTGAATTTCTGCGTCTCGCCGGCATCCAGATCTATAATGCTTTTCTCAAGAGTTATCCATGACAAATAAGTCCCGAAAACAAATATTTTCATTCTTTTTTCTGTATTCAGGTTGTTGGTAACTGAGATTTCATACTCAGCATATTCACCCGGATATGCAATGCTGTCAATCGTTTCAACAGTTATGCCAATAGGGTTGTCATCTGCCAGAGCAACAGCATGGCTTATCAGAAAGGCCATGACACAACCAAGAAAAATAAAACTATTCTTCATAAATCCACCAGATAATCAAACCCAGAACACTTTTCAGTTGTTCTGCAGTCCACCCCGCATTAATTATAGGATACATTATATATAACTGTTTCTATGATTGATTAAAGAAAGTATTTTTAATTATTTCATCTATCTTTTCAAAAAGTTCCTCTTTTGTTCCTGTGTTTTCTATTACATAATCTGCATGTTTTCCTGTTTCATCAATATGTATCTCTGTTTCCTTGTTTTCATTATTTTTGAACTGTTCAAAAGACAGTTTTTTCTCATCAGATTTTTCATTTCTTGATGAGCTTCGCTTATATCTTTCTTCTATCGGAGTTTCTAATTTTATTATCATGTTGTTTTTGAATTTCATTATCATATCTACTTCGTTTTGATATCTCACGCCATCTATGACAATTACATTTTTAGTGCTTTTTTCAATTTTTGCATTCATAGCGTTGACAATAACCTCATGACCTAAATTTTCTCTTAATGTCCTGCCCAGAATCTGCAGGTTTCTCCTTTCATTTGGCAGATTTAACACATTAAGGATGTCTGTTAATATTTCTGAAAACTTGTAAGACTCAGCATCAAATTCAGAACAAATATAATCCACAGTCATTGTTTTCCCGGAACAGATTTTGCCGATTAAACCAATAACAAATTTCATAGAATTAATTAGGTGCCTGAACTATAAAAATCTCAACGAATAAATTAAAATACGCGGACAGAGTGGATTGTTTTTTGTTCGTTTAAATCATCTTTTTCTTTTTCTCCCAACTCTGTTAATTTGTATAATTTTTCAGCTTTACCTTTTTTAGTCAATACAGCATCAAGGACCTTTATATTGGTTGGTTTTTCAGGTATGTCATAACCTACCCCTTCTATGTAACCCCTTTCGTTTAATTTAGAAAAAAGGTTAAAAACCGCAAAATGGTCATAATCCGGAAAGTCATTTTCAACCATACTTAGTGATACCTTTTCTTTTCCAGCTATGTAATTCAGAATTTCAGAAGGCGTGTAAGTAGTAAGTTTTTCCGGCATACTTTTGTTTTAAAAACCAAAATTTAAAAAATAAAGCCCCAGGCGAGATTTTCAGACTTTTAGGAACAACACAATCTTGTGCTTGAGTGAGTGAAACTCACGAAACACAAACGTTTTGGATTAAACCTCTTTCATAAACTTCACCAATCTTTTTTATGAAAGTCAGGGATGCAATCCCGCAATTTTCATAAATGGCGTTTCCTAAAAGGTTTATTGAACTCGCGACCTCTACCTTTTTGTCGAAAGGGCTTAGATACAAAAAACATTTCGCCAACCGCAAGATTGGGCTTGAGGACGAAGTCCGAAACCCAAAAAGCGCCGGCTGATTTTGCAGCCGTTACCAAGGTAGCGCTCTACCGACTGAGCCACTGGAGCTTTAGTTATT
>DAOVKX010000086.1 GCA_030631505.1 Candidatus Nanohaloarchaea archaeon | reverse complement strand
TATTATTTCAGTTGTATAAATAAAACCGTTTTTCCCTGCAATTTCTGAGAGAATTGCTGCCTGCCAGCCAGAGCCAGAACCAACCTCAAGAACCTTGTTTCCTTCTCCCACATTCAAAAGCTCAGTCATGAAGGCAACAGTAAGTGGCTGGGAAATTGTTTGCCCTCCATGAATCGGCAGGGGAACATTAGCATGAGCATATTCTTCTTGTCCTTTTGGAAGAAACTTTTCCCTGTGCATTTTTCTGAATGCTTTTATAACCTTTGGAGTTTTTAAGTAGCCCAACTCAATCAGTTCATCAACCAATTTTTTATATTTCATAAGTATATATATGGAGAATGTAAATATTTATTATGACAGAAATTGAAGACTGGGTCAGAGAGCAAATAAGTGCTGGTTATACTCAGGACCAAATAAAAAAATCATTAATTGAAAATGGCCATAACCCTGCTATTGTTGATGATGTTTTAAATTCTAGAAACCAGCCAGAATCAAAAACTTCAAAAAGAGAAAGTAATTTATCAAAACCAGACAGTTCTGATTTTAACAAAAAATCCTATTTACAAAAAGTAAAATCTATTCTATTTCATCCAACAAAATTCTTTAATGAAATGCCTGTTAATGGCGGTTATTGGGAACCTTTGAAATTTGTGGTAATAACCTCTGTTATAACGTATGTTATTTCTATTATTAATTTAACAAAGATTGACACCTTTGAAGTTTTAGCTAGTATAATAATAGGTTCTTTTGTTATAGCATTGTTTGCAGCACCTATGATATTTTTGATTACAGGAATAGTCCATTTATTGATTAAATTAGTTGGGGGGGGAAGAAATTTTGAAGCCACGTTTAGGGTTTCTTCATACATTTATGTGATCGGATTATGTAAATCAATTTTAGGTTTTGTTTATTCTATAATATTTTTTATCCTGTATCAAAAAACATCATTTAAGGATATTTTATTAGAAAATTTTTCTAACTTATCAACTACGGATTTTGTAGTCATCGGATTTTTCATTATTTTAAATTTCATTATTTTAATTTATGGTCTATATTTGTTTATGCTTGGACTTTCTAAAGTACATAATATATCCAAGATAAGGGCATTTATTGCATCATTAGGGCCATTTATTTTGGTGCTATTACTGTTTTTATTATTACTTGTACCTGCAGTTCTTTGGCAAATGGGCGCTTTTGGTGCGGATTGTGCAGTAAACATCGAGAATCAGCAGGGTGCTCTAATTTGGGTGACAGATGTTGAAGTTTTTTCATCAGGAGTAGTTGATGCAACTATTAAAAATATAGCAGGAGAACGGATAACCATTAATTCAATAGAGATTCAAGATGGAGGAGTTCAAAGAATTTCAAATATTGCTAATGTAACACCTATTTTTGAAGGAAAGTGTTACGCAGGTTTAACAATACCGATAACTTATACTACCGCAAGCAGTATGTCACACACAGTTAAAATTCATGTAAGTGGCACTTATCAAGAATAAATCTGAAATATTAAGCCCTTCTTTAAAATATAATATCATGAAAGAAAAACTAACCTCTTTCTATCAGTTCATCAATCAGTTTCTGGTATTTCATACATTTATATATAGAAAATGTAAATATTTATTATGACAGAAATTGAAGACTGGGTCAGGGAACAGTTAAATGCAGGATATTCAAAAGAACAAATCAAACAATCCCTGATTGAAAATGGCTGGGATTCGTCAACAATTGATGAAGTTCTCTATCCACAGCAGATGGTTAAAACAGAAATAATACCGGAGAACAGCAATGAAAATCCCCTGCCAGAATCCCAAAACTCAGAAAAAACCCCAAGTCCCGATGATTTTAACAAAATGTCATATTTTCAAAAAGTTAAAATGATTCTTTTTCATCCCAAAAAATTCTTTGATGAAATGCCTGTTAGCGGAGGCTATGGAGAACCTGTAAAATTTATTATTTTCACTTACATTATATATAGCATCATTGAAACATTAGGAACTATAGTTCTCGCGATTTTATCAGGAGGAAATTTTATTGAACCCTTGACGATGATTTTGGCGGCAGGTTTTATATCAATACTTTACATTATAACGAGTGTTATTGTCTATGCAATAATAGGACCAATAATTTTGTTTATAATTGCAGGCGTATACCATGTACTATTAAGATTATTTGGCGCGAAAGGAGACTATGAGGCAACATTTAGGGTATATGCATATGTTTCTTCCTTGGCACTTATTTCCATTGTATTGCTTATTCCCACCACCACTTTACCGACTTTATTTGATGTATCATTAATGACTTTTATGATAATCTCATTTTTAATTGGATTATGTGTGGGGATTTATGGACTATATGTATCTTTAGTTGGGTTATCTAAAGTTCATGATATACCTAAAAAGAGAGTATTATTTGCAATGTTGATACCTATTGTAATAGTGTTGTTATTGAGTATATCTCTTGGTTTTGGTGCAATATTTATGAATCAAATGATGCAAAGTAGTCAAGATGTTATGCTATCTGATTCAGAGGCAGTAACAAGTACTGAAGAAATTTGTGCAATAGCTGTGTTTAATCAACCTGGAGCAGCTAGTTATCTATCAGATGTTATTGTTCATAAAGATGGTATGGTGGATGCAACTGTAAAAAACGCAGCAGGTGAAGAAATAACAATAGGTACAACAAAAATCCAATCTGGAGCTGAAAAAACCATAACAAACATTGGAAGAATAAGTTCTGGCACTATAGGAACATGTTATTTGGATGAAGAGTTAAAAGTAGAACTTGTTTATGCTAGTGGTCTTGATTTTACAATACCAATTAAAATATGTGGTGCTTATCAAGAATAATCTCACAACTATTAATCCCTTCTTTAAAATATAATAATTATGAACCAAAAACTCACAATATACGGGCATGAAAACATTCTCTCAACACACCCCACAACAATTGAGTTTACAAAAGAAAAGACACTTACAAAAAGAGGCAACTGCATTGTCGGGGTTAATACAGACAGAGCATTAAATGATTTTTCTGATAAATTCAAAAAATCAGCGAGAAATAAAAAAACAAAAATTATTATTGAAATTAAAGTTGGAAATTTGAAGGAAAAAATAACCGGCTTTGGACATCCTGATTTAAATCTTTCTCACAAAAAAGATATTATCATAAGAAAAAGCGATTTTATAGATGACAGAACACTCTGCATAAAAGCAGATAAATCTTCCCTTGATTTGAACAGGGAGTTTGTTGATAAATTAAAAAATCCAAACGAAAATGGAAATGTTATTATCAAATTAATTGAAGGTGTTTGAATGGCTTTGAATGTTTTGTTATTCGGAAAAACAGCAAGGGCGGATTGTATTGCCGAAGCTCTGAAAAAAACTTCTGATGTAAATCTTTATTCTTATATGGACATAAAAAACCCGGGAGTCATTGAAAAATCAGAAAAATTTAAATATGGCAATTTGAGCAATTTTGATTCCATAAATGATTTTATTGGTTCCAAAAACTTTGATTTTGCTTTTTTAGGTCCTGACGATGCAATTGCATTAGGCATAGCAGATTATTTAGAAAGTTTTGACATACCGAGCATAGGGCCAAAAAAACAATTAGGGCAACTTGAAACCAGCAAATCGTTTACAAGGAAACTTCTGAAAAAATACAAAATTC
>DAOVKX010000076.1 GCA_030631505.1 Candidatus Nanohaloarchaea archaeon | reverse complement strand
GTTACAACAAACTGTCGCATCCTAATTCGGCAGAGTATAAGTTTCTTATTAATGTTGATATGTCTCGGGCTTATGGTCCTGGTGTTCTATTTAAAAATGCTATGGAATTCAGTAAGATTATGAGAAAGCATATGTTAAAGAAAAAATATCACGATTTAATGGAGGCGTCCTCTAATGTATGTCAGTTCGGTGAAAGTATTAAAGATACTTGTGTTCATGGAGAAACATTAAGAGAAGCTGTTGAAAGCTATTTAACTATCCTCAAAAATGCAGATGAATTAAACAGATTTTCTTTTGAATAACCATCTATTTCTTAAAAAACCTATTTATAATATCAGAAACAATTAATTAACATGGTTCGCAGGAAAATCAGGGTTAATTTTGTGAAATGGGTTCCGCTTTTATTTGCAGGTTTAGTTCTCTGGTTCATAAGACCATGGCTTCATAGCACCGCAATGATTATTTACAAAAATCCGTTCATTATTGAAATCATTGTCATCGGGTTCGTTCTGCAGAAGCTGTTTTTCAGAAAAAGGGGAAACATAGAAATTGTAACGATGGACGGCGTCAAAAAATTTAATCTGTATGAAGGGTTTTTCTTTGTTATTGTTCCGTTGTTTATACTGGGAGGTTTTACAGTATCCAGCATATTGACGCCGGTGCATATTGTCAATGAGTTTGATTACAACAGCATTGATGCCCTCCCTGAGACCAAAGATAATATAAGATTGATGCCTTATGATGTCGCCTACAGGTACAGCAAGGACTCACTGCAGTTAAGCCAGTTCAAGCTCGGGACTGAAAACATCGCCCTGATTGACGGCTCTCTGTCGTGGATGTTTCCATTAATACCTGACGGAGCAATTCTTGAATTCACGCTGAAGAACAAAGGCATTGTCTATATTGATGCAACAACGCAGGAAAAAAACACGAATATGGTCTGGAAGGATTTAAGCGTTGGGGAAGGAATGCAGATATTTGACAACCTTGAATGGAAAATTTTCAAGGAGATGTACCTTGTCGACCTTGACGACCCTTATTATATCCCTTACAATGATGAGATATATACTGTGATTTCAGCAGTTTCATATACATACCACAGCAAATTTGGTTTCTTATATTCTGTCCCGAGATTTGCCGGGGTTTTCCTTATGGATTCCAATGGAGACATAACATTTTTAACGCCGGAGCAGGCGAAGGAAAACGAAGTTCTGAAAGGCAACAGGGTATTCCCTGAGAACCTTGCAAGATTCTACACAGAATCATACGTTTACAACAAAGGCATAATAAACAGGTTCTTTATACACGAGGACCAGATTGACATCCAGGACGTAATGCGGCTGGGCAGGCAGAACCGGCAGCCGTTCCTCATGGACACAAGCGACGGCCTGAAATGGTTCATAAGCACAGAGCCGCATGGTGAGAGCCACGGCATATTCAAGATTTTCCTGATTGACGCAATAGACGGAAACATAGACATGCATGAACTGCCTGTTGATAAGACGCTTACAGGGCCTGTGAAGGCAACTGATTTTGTAAGAAGGGAAAACCCCATAGTTGACTGGACAAGATTCCAGATAGTAGAGCCATTGCCGTTCATAACAGGCAGCATTCTCTACTGGAAAGTTGTTGTAATTCCAGGTGATGCGGCAGGGATTGCATACCAGGCATTTGTAGACAGCGAGACAAACGAGGTCTTTGAAGCAAAGACAGACGAGGAGATAATGCAGTTTGTCAGGACCGGCGTAGTTGAGAAAGATGCTCCTGCAAAAGAAAAAACCCGCGACGAAAAAATCACCGAGATAAAAGAGAAATTAAAAGAAGTTCAGGAACTGGTTGCGGGGCTGGAGTAGGTTTAAACACCTACCAAAACATTAAATTTATTTCTTAATTCCCCTGTTTTTTCATTGTTTGTTCTATAAGTAATATAGTTGTCCAATGTTTTGCAAGTTTACATAAAAAGAGCTAATGCTCTGCCGCAACCAAAGGAATAGTAACAGGATTATTTATTTCTTTTCTCTCGGAACCTAGCACAGCCACCAAACTGTAATAAACATATACAGTATCCCCTTTGTTTATGGTTTTTATATTGGCTGTTTTTATATTTTCCAAGAACTCCTTTTTTATTTGCAGGACTTCAGAAGCGTTAAGGATTTCTACAGCTATTGCTTTTGCCATATTATCTGAAAAATCAATTATAAAATCCCCTATTTCGATTGCGCCTTGTGATTTTTCACCAGCTTTATGAATAAGCAAAATATCTTCTTCGCTGTCATAATTAACCTTTATCGTTTCCATTTCAACACCTTTCTCTGCCATTTTTCTTTTATCATTACAGCTGTGATTATATGAACTTTTTTATTTAATTCTATGATTAATTTTAAAGTTTTGTTTCCACTGATTTTAAACCATAATGAAAATTTATAGTGATTCAACCTTTTAGCTTCTTCATCCTTAATTCTAATTAGGTTTGCAGGATTTAAAATATTTTCTATTATCAAAATTTCAGGTATTTGCCTAAAAGCCCTGTCTACAGTTATATGTTCTTTTATAATTATATCGTCCCTTGTGCGATTCTTTAGCAACTGTTTTACTTCTTTTCTTTTCATTGGTTTAAATTTAGTTAGACACATTTAAAGATTTTACAGCGATTTTTAGCAAAACGTCCACAATCTCAAACATCAAGGTTCCATATGTAACATATTTGTTACAATCTTGGAATGTTTTTGTGCGAGTGTTGGTCTAAGAAATTAGAGATTTGTGGAGTCACCGTCTGGGCGGCTTCGCCATATAAAGCCTATCTTAACTTCTTCTTTATTTTAGAGATTAATCTTATTAGAAACGATAAAACTATTTCTAGAGGTTTGTAAAAGATAAATCGTCTATAGAATAAAATAACAAAAATTACTGGAATAAATAGAGTTAGATCAAATAATGTGATAGTGGTGGGTCGTATTAGTGGGGTTAATGAACTTATTCCTTCTTGGAACGACCAAATTATGAACGCACTACTAAAAGCCTTATACAATCGTGTTTTATTACTAATCTCACTTCCGTTTCTATAAAACCAAAGAAAATAGATTGAAGCTATCACTATTAGGAAAGAAGCAACAAAAAAGAAATATCTTATTATTTCTGTTCTTTCAAATCTTGCCGTTAAATAACATCCAGTTCTTCCATCATAGATATTATCCCACTCATCAAGAGTGAAGTTATATCTTAAGGAGCTCATACTCTTTACATTATCTAACAGTCCTGAACTCAGTGTTGGCCATATAACAATTCTTTTTCCATCTTTTGTTATAAAATCACCTTTCCCACCCCCTTCAAAAACATACCAATCTCCAAAAATATAGTATCTAGTTAACGGTTTTTCTATTGTTTTATTATTGGTTTCATTTAATAGTTTTCTGAACGTTCTAAATTCTATTGCAGAAGGACAACAGTCTTCACTCTCATTTTCTATTAAGATTAGACTATTCGGCAAAATAAGCTTGTCAATGCGATTATAATAAACTCTATCTAGAGCGCTCCAACTAGTAAATGCATATTTATCAAAAGGGTAAACACACTCTGAGCGAGTTAAGTTGAATAAAATAAATTTATTAGTTACTGGCTTTATTTTTCCACCTACATAATAATCAAGCACTATGGTATCGTTTGATTGAGCAAAATAACACGGAAAATTTGCAGTTTTTTTATAATCTCCATGAAAATCTAAATAGGGTTCAAATGCTATTTGTTTACCATTTTTAAGAACATAAACATCAAAAATTCTGGGAGTTTCTTTTTCTAATGAAAGCATATTTCTACATATTCTAAATGGTGGCATGTCATAATATTCTATTCTGACTATGTTATGTACTAGATTTCCAGATACTTCAAAAGTGTGATACACTTGATACTTAGCAAATTCTTGGACAGTATCTAATGATAGTGTACAAGTTCCATCAACACAAGGCATTTCTTTTCTAGGAACATTTATGATTTTCCTTTCATCAGCATAAACAGAAAACGAAAGGAGAATAAATGCTAAAAAAATTGATAACAAAATAATATACTGTTGTTTCTTCATAATATATTCTCCTCAATAATTCTCTTTTCTTTTTCTGTTATGTTGTAGAGTTTGTAAACAAGTTCATCAATTTCTTTATCTGTTGTTTCAATCTTTTCTTTTAGCTTTAATAATTTCTTTTTCTGTGCCTCAAAAACTTTTTTCCATTCAAGTTGTTTATCCGGCTTTATTTTTTGTTTTGATAATTTTTCAATTTCTTTAATAAACTCATTAAAATCCAAGTCATAAAAGTTGTCAATTTTTTTATTGATTTTCTCAATTCCAAAATTGCCTTTAACTATTTCTAAAAAGTCATTTTTTTTCTCATAAAACTCTTTGTTGAATTTTAGCATTATGTCGGCTTTTTCTATGAATGGTTTTTGTTCATTTAAGGAAATAATCTTTATTGGTAGTT
>DAOVKX010000088.1 GCA_030631505.1 Candidatus Nanohaloarchaea archaeon | reverse complement strand
TTTCTTTTCATTTCTTTAATCATTACTGCTTTTACAGGGATAGCTCTGTTTTTGTTTATGCCTTCAGGCGTAAGGCAGGGAGGATTTCAGGAATTTCTTGGAATACTTAAAAGTGATTGGAGTTCATGGCATGTTTATGGCGGCATATTGATGATTGTTTTGTGTTGCATTCATTTATTACTGCATTGGAAATGGTTCCTGAACATGAGTAAAACTATGTTTCTGAAAAAGAAATAAATCCTCTCTGAATTGCCCTTTAACTGCATCTCGGAGATTGTCATTTAAAACAGACTCTGGACTTATTTTTAAGGGTTTCCTGCAAAAATCTTTGATTTTTCAGGACAGGCAGGCGAGTACGTTCATCTACAATATGTAACAGCTTCACTCAAACTCTTGCAAATTCCGTTGTCAACTAAAAACTGCTTAAAAAGTTCATCAAGATAATTATCAGATATACCGGGAGGACTCATCTTGGATGAAATTTCTACATCCGGTCCCTCGAATTCTGGCGGTTTCCCCATTTCAACCCTTAAACTGACATACTCACGCCCTGAAGATGTATGAACTATGTGAGTTTTGTCTGGTATAGTACCAATTCCATGAACATTAAATTCAGAGTAATCTGCCTGAAAATTATAATCACTATTAGTATCTATATACTCTAATACTGCATTGACAATCTTTCTTGTATCTATATCTTTTGGAGTTTTTAGAACTAAGTGCCCCCCATTTAACCAGTTACCTTCAGGGCATCTTTTTAAATACCCGGATAAATCATCGGGTAATGCATATTCATTAATTTCCGTATTACTTTGTTCCTTGTTTTTCTCCATTATAATCACCTAATATAATTAATATTGTAAATATTATATGGAAAATTTTATAAAGCTTTTGATTTTATCACTTTCTGGTGGTTTTTATTTTAAATAAGCCTCTCTTTATGCCTTTGGAACATTTGCTTTCAAACCAAACTTAAAAAAAGATAAATTTAATAAGAAGCAAATTATATTGGTTAATATGGCAAAAAAGAACGCGCAAAATGATATTTTGTATAAATTAATTTCTTCGCCAAAGAAAAGAATACCTCTCTTCAGGCAAATACCTGTTAACAATCAGGGGTTTATCCTTTTAAATTTATCAAAACGGCTTCAGCAGGAAATTATACACAGGTTAAAAGATAAGGAATTAATAGAGCTTATTGACTATTTAGACCCGGATGAAACAACGGACTTATTGCAGAATACAAACATCCACAGAAGGGAAAAGCTCATTAAAAAATTAAGCGGGCAGATAAGGGAGAAAGTGGAATTTCTTCTTAAATTTAATCCAAGAACCGCAGCAGGCACGATGAGTCTGGATTATATTGAGATTGATAAAAACATTACATTTGAGGAAGTTTCAAAAATCATTAAAAAACATGAAAAAAGAACAGGGAAGTTCCCGACCATACTTGTTGTTGAAGACGGATTTTTAATAGGGGAATTGATAGGGCATGTTCTTGCCCTGCACAAAGGCAGGGAAAAAATCAGCAAGTATATTAAAAAAGTGCCGAGCATTAAGTACAACAGGAATGAAAAAGAAGTTATCCATGCATTCAAAAAACACCCCCATAACAAGATAGTGGTCTTGGATGAAGATGACAGCATTTTGGGAGTTATTTATTCTGACGACGTTCTTAAATTGATAGAAAAACAATTATCAAATAATCTTCGTGATTTTGCCGGCGTTAGCGAGGAAGAAGACGTTCTTGATTCCGCGGCAGTAAAGGTAAAAAACAGGTATAAATGGCTGATTCTCAATCTTGCTACGGCATTTCTGGCCGCATCTGTTGTCGGGTTCTTTCAGGAAACAATCTCCGCATTTGTTCTGTTAGCTGTTTATATGCCAATCGTGGCAGGCATGGGCGGAAATGCAGGAACGCAAACCCTGGCAGTTGTTGTCAGGGGCTTAACGCTGAAAGAAATTGAATTAAAAACAGGCAAAAGAGTTATTATTAATGAAATGCTGGCAGGGGGAATTAACGGAATTATAAACGGAATTTTGGTCGCCGCTGTAGCTATCTTTTGGAATAAAAGCCCGATGCTCGGCTTGATTATCGGAGCAGCAATGGTTATCAATCTCATAATCGCAGGTCTATTCGGAGCAGCAATCCCATTAATAATGAAGCGTTTGGGAAAAGACCCGGCGTCCTCAGCAACCATATTTATAACAACTGCCACAGACGTCTTTGGATTTTTTGTATTTTTGGGCTTGGCAACCATTATGTTATAAAATTAGCAGGGGCTTCATTATTTTATTTATAGATGCTATGAACAACACTCAATTATCTGAATCTTATAATCATCTATATCTTTTTTGTCAAGATTTATTGCAAATGCCTGTTCCTCTAAATATTTTCTGTACTCGTTGCCAAGAACTTCTTTTTTATTTTATCAAGGTCTGAAAAGTACTTTACACCTTCAGCGTCCAGTAAGTTTATTTCATAACTCTTGATTATTTCAAAACACACATCATCAGGTTTCTTTTTGTCAATGTGAATTTCGTTACTTACCTTCGTTAAATCCCAGGTATAATCTGTATCTGCTGCCATTTTCACCAATATACACAGATTAATAAAACTTTATATGCTTTTAAATATCCAGACACACCCTTGCCATATATCCTTTGCTTGTTTTTTCAACTTTGAATTTGTAATAAGTCACTGCCTTGGCTAATGTTCCGCCAAATTCGGGCTTTGAATCCTCGCCATATGCTGTTGCCTTTAGCTCATATGCCCCGTTCTTTTCTTTTACATTAACAGAAAACTTCGAAAAGAACAAACAGTCTGTATCAACAATAGAAATTAATTTGCTGAGCCAGTTGTAAACAAGCTCCTCCAGATTTTTCCCGTTTACAACAATCTCTTTGCTTTTAAGCGGCTTTATTTTTTCAATCTGGCATATTACTTCAAAAAGGGCAAGCGCAGAATTTTCCAGAAGTTCCTCTATTGTTTTCCCGTATGCTTCAAACATGACATCAGAGGTTAAATCATCTATGAATTTGTATTTTTTCATCTCTCCAGCTCCAGATACATAACAATCCTATCTACATATTTATTATTTGATTTTACACCTTTTGGAAGAACTGCAACTTCTTTAAATCCAACTTTCATGTACGCTCTTTTTGCGATTTCATTTGTAGCAAAAACATCCAACTCTATTATTTCGACTTCAGGGAATTGTTTTTTTGTCTCTTCAATTGCTTTTAAAAGAACTTTTGTTCCAATACCCGTGCCTCTGAATTTCTTTTTTATAGCTATGCCAAATTTGGCAATATGAGAAAGTTTGCCCTTTTGTTTTGAGACACCGCAAAGCCCTCCAAATTCCCCGTTAATTTCAGGGACTAAAGGGATTCCCTCTTTTTTCTCCATTTTCTCCAATTCCCCGGACAGCCATTTCCTTTCTTCAGCCAAAGTAACTTTTTTATTAAATATTATATCTGCGTTTTCAGCTACCAAAGCATTGACATGTTCCGTACAGCTTTCAAGGTCTGACATTTTCAACGGACGGATTTTGATATTCATTCCAACCACATAAAAAGCGTCGAGGGGGAGATTTGTTCAAACCGCAGAAAGGATTTATAACATCTCA
>DAOVKX010000020.1 GCA_030631505.1 Candidatus Nanohaloarchaea archaeon | reverse complement strand
CGATTAAAGCAGAGCCCGGAGGTAATACAAGCTTTACTTTTAAAAACTTGGTGGTGTCTTTGATGCTGTATTCATATAGAAAAATTCTGGTGTTATCTCTCTTTCTTTGAAGGTCATGTATGTCAAACGACAGGGTAACAGTATAGTTTTCAGCGTAAAGCGCATTTGGCTGGCAGGCTATTTGCGTACCGTAAGCCAGGCTTTGTATTTCACAACTTAACTTTCCGGAAGCGTCCCGGGCATTTAAATTACTTACTTTTGAAAACAGGAGATAATACACTTTGTTTGTTGTTAATTTCGCATAGTCCAGCGTTACTTCTGCATGTGTAAGCCCTTCCTTGTCTAGAGAAAGAACAACAGAATGTGTATTAATCTGGGATGCATGCGCTGTATTCACAAGTAAAAAGTTTGTCAAAATCAAAAAGAATACAATTTTACATTTTTTGCTAGGCATTGGATATCATAACTCCGCCTCTGCCGGCAGCAGCAAATTTATGCATTATGTCCGCAATGGATGACAGAGCATTTTGTGCGCTCCTCATTGTCAAAGTTATTTTTTCCGGCTCTAAAACCTCTATTGCGCTTGGGGCAAAGGTTATCATTAAATCTACAAGAGTCTGAAAATCCTGGGCTAAAACCACAATCTCAACAACCTGGGAATAGACCTTTTTTATGCCTCTCGCTTTGTATTGCGGTATCGGCTCTTCCTCAGTTATTTTTGAGTATTTTTCTTCCAGAATCTTAATGGATTTTATTGTTTTCATTTTCTTTACATGGTTTTTTAAAGATTCTTCAGTTGTCTTGTTGCTTGTTGCCTGCACTTCAAAAATCATCCACGCTTTAATCCAGCCATTATTTATGAATTCTTTTATTTTGTACTTGTCTAACATACTAACTCCTCAAAACAGTGTATTATCTGAAACAATTAAATATTAACTTTTTAGATTTAAAAAACTGTTTCAAACTATAATTTTGTCTTATTTATATAATAATAAATAACTGCAGATTCCAGACATCTGTTTATGAGCGGTTATTTATTTATATTTTAATCCCCTGACAGGCACATTTGCAGAGCACTTGAAACAGTTATTATTTTTTAATTTATAATCAACCTGATTCATTTTTCTTTCAATTAATAATTCCCCACAATTTGGACAATAGGTGTTTGATTTATCTGTTGGTATATTGCCCAGATAAACATATTTCAACCCTGCACCTTTTGCAATTTTATGTGCTTTTTCCAGAACTTTAAGTGGTGTCGGTTTTAAATCAGCCATCTTATAGTCTGGATGAAATTTTGAAAAGTGCAGTGGAATATTTTCATCCAGTTTTGCAACCCAGTTTACAAGTTTTTCAATGTTGCTTTTTTTGTCGTTAAAACCTGGAATTACAAGGTTTGTAATTTCAATATGGATTCCAAGTTTATGCATTCTTTTAATTGTTTCAAGAACAGGTTTAATGTCCGGAGCTAGACACACGCTCTGGTAAAATTGTTTTGAAAATGCCTTTAAATCCACATTTGCCGCATCAAGATATGGCGCTATTTCTTTTAAAGGTTTTTTATTAATGTATCCATTGGTAACCCAGACATTGTACAATTTTTCTTTATTCGCCAATTTTGCTATGTCATACGCGTATTCATAAAATATAGTTGGCTCTGTATATGTGTGGGAGATTCCCTGCGTGTTGTATTTTTTTGCCAGCTCAACCATTTGCTGTGGGCTTATATTTTCACCAGAAATATTTTCCGGTTGTGAAATAGTCCAGTTCTGGCAGTATCTGCAATGAAAATTGCAGCCAACTGTTGAATAAGAAAGTGTTTTTGTGCCGGGAGCAAAATGAAACAACGGCTTTTTTTCTATCGGGTCGACTGCAACAGTTACAGCTTTCCCATAAACAAGAGAATATAATTTGCCATCAATATTTTTCCTGACTCTGCAGTTTCCAACTTTATTTTCTGAAATAAAGCAGTTAAAAGCGCATAGTTTGCACTGCACTTTGTTGTCTTCCAGTTTATTATAGAATTTTGCGTCTTTCATAAAATAACTATATACGTATATGAGGTATTAAAGTTTTGTTTTTTTGAGAGAATACGCATTCAATTAAGATTGTATACCGCTAAAACCGATTTCGTTACCACATTCAGAGCAACATGTTACTTTCCCCCGTCTTCCACCCAAAGGATATAATGTATTTACTGTTCCTTCAATTTCTGTGTATTTGTTTCCTGTTTTTGGGCATATGTTATTTTCATGCGGTTTAAGCATATCTTTTAATTCTTTTAAATTAAAACCCTTTTCTATACTTTTCTTAAAATCCTCTTCTGCCTTTTTGACTATACTATCAAATCCATAACTTCCTTCTCCCATAAGTTAAGTATTGAAAATTATCTTTTTATCTGTTTGCATAATGTTCTTAAAAATCCGTAATTTGAATTACACAGTAAAGTTAATCAGACACAGAGGTTAGGAGGTGAAACAATTTTGATTAACCGTGACCACCTAAAAAATTTCTTTGAAATTTTTGGGATCTAATAAATTACCCTATAATTTATAGATTCCAAGAATCTTTGATTCCTCAGAACCCAAGAACCTTTTAGGTTTTTTAGGAACTACATAGTAAAGTTGATCGTACGCAGGGTTATAGGGGTGAAACCCCTATTTAGAAAGCTTTTTAAAATTTTGCTTCACTATTACTGTTAGGTAACAAAAATGAATCCTAAAAAAATAGTTATGTTTTGCATTTTTAGCTTAATGCTGTTAAATTTATCGTCTCCTGTATTTGCTGCTGATTGCGACGTATATATTAAAGACATTTCTGTTAATCCCATTGATGCAGATGTAGGGGATTTATTAAAAATAGATGTTGATTTTAGAATAGACTGTGGTTGCTGCGACCCTGAGGTTAAATTAAGATTGTATATAGACGGAGATTTAAAGGAAAGTTATACGCAGTATCATTCTGAAGGTACCCATTCGCACAGGTTTTACCTTAACACAGATTCTTTTAAACGGGGATACCACACGCTAAAAATTAAAGCATATGTTTACGATAATGGTTACACTGAGGATACAGACATAAAAGAAAAAACATTTTACTTACATAGCTATACAACAAACCAGATACATGATTTGTCTATAAGCCGGATTGAGTACACAAGCAAAGTAGAACCTCTGGAAAAAATTGCTGTAAAAGTTACTGTGGAAAATAAAGGCAACAACAAGGAAAATAATGTAAGGGTTCTAATTGAGTTAGATGATGCAACTGAACAAAGCAATCTTTTTTCTTTGAGTGCAGGTCAGAAGAAAACGACAACTATATATATAAGGTCTCCGGAATTTCAGGGCTCATACAAAATGAAAATTAAGGCGTATAATTATTATGACCAGGAAACCGAAGTTGAGAGAATAATTGTCCGGGAGCCGGACGAACCGGAAACAGCAACAGAAACCGTGCAAAAAGAAACAAAAGAACCAGCCCCTGAAAAAGAAAAGACAACTGAGAGTATAACTGTTCCGGATAATCTTGTGGCTATAATTATTGTTAGGGGTGAAGACATTGAAACAATATACTTTGATAAACCCGAAGATCAGGAACTATACAATCAAACAAACGAAACAAAAGAAGAACCTCTGCCGCCAAAATACAAATATATAACTGTAGATGTCAGCAGCAAGGAACTTGATGTTGTTAAAGGCGAAGGAAATTTTGTGAAAATAATTGTTTCAAATCACATGGGCGAAGAACAGTTAATAAAAATAGAGACTGATTTTAGATATGAATGGGTTTTTGTTCCGCATGCAGAAGTGCTCGATAATGAAGAAACTAAAAATTTCTATGTTTACTTTAATCCTACGACTGCAGGAAGTTATGAAGGAAACATTTATGTAAAGAAAGACGATGAAGTAATAAAAACAATCCCTTTGTCGCTTTTCATTCCAACCCATGAAAAAATAAAAAAGGAACATATTGGGCTTATTGGCTCTGTTGAATTCTCGGAGTTGTTGATTTTAATGGCGCTATTATTTTTTGTTGTATTTTTTGGAATTAGTTACAAGAAACTTATGGGAGCAACCAGGCCATTGGAAGTAAAAAGCCCATTGATTGCGGAAGGTAAAACAATTAAACCAAAAATAAGACTTCCCTCTGCTGGTATTTACAATACCGCAAACAAATATGTAGTGCCCTGGAGAAATGTTGTGCGTTAACTTTAAAACCTTTTTTGAAAAAGGTTTATATTTTTATCTGCGTAAATAGTAACTCGTGTTAAGTAGTGAACAGGTGTATGAATGAGAAAATTTAATTTATTTGGTTTTTTTGTAGGTCTTTTGATTTTTTTACAGCCGGTTTTGGCTACAGATTATTCTATGAATTTTGTTTTGGATGAGCATCAGGCAAAGATGTGTCCCTGCGGACAGAGGATGATATTTGCTGCGCTTGAAAATACAGGTTCCCAAACAGACACATATATTCTAAGAGCCGAACCTGCATGGACAACAATGCCGGACACTTTCACGCTGGCACCAGGAGAAAAAGAAACAGTAGGTATTCTGGTGGCTCCGGGCTGCCAGATAAATTCTGGCGATTATGAATTAAAAATTACTGCAGAATCAGAGCATGTCTCGGAATCAGAGATTATTGATTTAACAATACTTAATTGTTTTGGTGTTGAATTAACTTCTGAAACTCTTGAAAACACAGTATGTTTGGGAGATGAAACTGTATTTAATTTAATGATTAAAAATGCAGGCAAATCTGATGATACCTTTGAATTAAGCGCAACAAAAGGAACCTTTTCTGATGATAAAATAACTCTGGAAAGGAACGAAACGAAGATTGTAAGTCTGACTGTTCCGGTAACAAAAGAAAGCGATGATATTACAGTTAAGGCAGAGTCCATAAAAACCAGTGTTCAGAGCAGTTTAACACTTGGTGTAACCGGCATAGATTGCTACAGCGCTGAATTAACCGTACAGCCCGATGAACAGTATATCTGTATTGGTGATGTTGCAGAATATGATGTTTCACTGAAGAACACAGGGATAAAAGTAGATACTTATACTCTAAGTTCTGATTTTGGCACACTTTCAGTAAACCAGACATCATTGACTCCTGACAACAAAATAGTTTTCCCATTGAAAGTATCACCTCTGGTAGCAGGAGCATATGATATAATTGTTAGCGTAATTTCAGAAAAAACCGAATTAAATAAAATCGTAACTTTAAACGCAAGGACCTGCGAGGGAGTAGCCATAATAGCGTGGACTCCGGAAGAGACTATTTGTAAAGGTGAGGTTGCAAGAATCCTAACAACAATTAAAAACACAGGTGTTAAAGAGGACACTTTTACCATTTCATCAACAATGGGAACGCCGGGCGAAGAAACTTTCACACTCAATGCAATGGAAACAAAAGGGGTTTACATAGACATACCGACAGCAGATTTGGAAGCAGAGCAGGTAGATTTCAATGTAACTGTTAAGTCTGACAAAACATCAGATGTGACTTTTGGCAGTATATTTGTAGAGGACTGCTATTCTGCGGATTTAAGTGTCAATCCAAAAAGTGCTGAATTCTGTCCCTGCGATTCTGAAACATATACAATAACTGTGAAGAACACAGGAAAAAGAGAAGACACATACACATTAACATCAACTGTAGGGGAATTATCAGATAATTCAATAACTTTGGAATCAAAAGAATCGCAAAAAATTACTTTAACTATAGCTCCTAAGTGCGGCGATGTTGAAGAAAAAGGAACAATAGAACTGCTCTCTGATTTTGTAAACCAATCAGAAACAATCGACATAATTTTAAAATCCCTTGAGGATTGCTATGCATTTGATGTAACAATTACTCCTGAAACTATCGAAGGGGATGTAGGCGAAGGATACCTGCATACAGTTTACATAAAGAACAACGGCGAATCTTCAATAAAATATGACGTGTCTTTGGACGGGCCCGAATGGGTTTATGTTAACCCAGCTGAATTTGAACTGAAGGCAGGTCAGGAAAAAGAAGTGTATCTATATGTGTCAGCCCCGTATGAAACAGGGGATGGCATATACGCTACAAAGATATCAATAAATACTGATAAAGGAATAGCAAAAGCCGCAACTGTTAAACTGATTATCGGCGACGTTCTGGCAGAACCTGTTGAAGATTCCATAACTGGAGACATAATAATAACTATTGATGATAATGAAACAGATGGCGCTGCAGAAGAGATTTCAGAAGAATCTGAAAAGTTCACACTCCCAAGGAATTTAATCATAGCAATTGTGATCGGCCTGATTATAATACTCCTGATAGTCTTTGGCCCTGATTTATTAAAGGATGAAGATGAAGAAGATAAAGCAGGGGAAGAAAAGAAAGAAGATGATACCGGAGAGAAACCAGAAGAAGAGCCAAAGAAAAGAAAAAGAGGACGGCCTCCAAAGAAAAAATCAAGGGAAAAGGAAATTGAGGAAATTCTGGATAATATTTAAGTGATTTCATAGGTAAAGGAAGTCTATACGTTACACGCAGGGAAGCAAGACAAATCCAAAACGTTGGATTGAGCTAGGTTCTAACCCCCTCCAAAAAGCGAGGAAGAAACTAACGAAAACTTCTCTTATTTGTTTGACAGATTAGAAAAAGAGATAAGTAGCTGATTATAAAGAAAAGATTAAGCGGCAAGGATTAGGTAATATTTAGGTGAGTTCTATGGGTGGAGAAACAGGTACTGGAATATCAGAAAAAGGTCGTGAAGAGTTAAGAAAAGAAAAAATTATAGAAAGATTTGGAGAAGAAAATTATCTTAAATACATTACATCTCCAAAAAGCGAGGAAGGGGTCAATCGAAATTTTTCTTATTTCCTTGAGAATGTAGATAAATACATTAAAGGTGTAGAAAACTATATAGACTTGATTATTGAAGACTCAAACTTAAACAGTAGAAGCCCGGCTCGGTCAATCAATGGAAATGTGAACCGTATACGTTTAATACTAACAAAAGATAATGGTGAAGAAATAGAACTTTTTAAGGGAAGTGAATTTTCAGAAGATAATTATAAAGAAAAACTAGAGAGGCAGAAATATAAATAATATTCAGTGGTTTTATGGGCGGTTATTGTGGTGATGGGCCGGCTCCAGTGTGGGCATTACGTGAATTTTTTTCTGTTGAAGAAATAAAAGATATGGTTAATAAAGACGCAGGTATTGATAATGATGCAAGAATCGACTTGGACATAGAAGTATATGAACAAAAAAAGTTGTCTGATGCTCTAACATATTTCTTTAAGAATGTGGATGAATATGTCCAAAATTGACCAATATCCTTATCCCCCAAACTGCAGCAGACTCTTTTGTTGGACATTTGTTTTACTTTCCACTCTTTCATTTTCATCAAATACCGCCCTGCCATAAACACCGTCATAACCCGGTGTTATTCTAATTTTTTCCTCTCTGTTGTCTATTACTGCCTTTGCTATTTTATCACCCGATACTTTGCTTAAATCCCCCTGATTTACGTTCAATAACACATTAAACTCATTGTCAAAATTCATTATCAGTTTGTTATATATTTCCCAGACCGTTTTGCTGTATAACTGCAATACTCCGGTTACTGCGGAGATTATTTCAGACAGGGGCAGCAGTTTTTTAAATGGAATTGCATTTTTTGGCTTAAATCCTTCAGGCCTGTCTGCCAGTTCTTCAACCCTGTGCAAAACGCCAATAGTCATCTCTTTTTTGCATACAGGGCATATATCCCTATTTTTTAATGCTTCAGAAGGTGTCATACAAACATTGCACGCCCGATGGCCATCATAATGATACTTTCCATATGAAGGGTCTACCTCTATAGTGCTTAAGAAGTGGTTTGAGTCTTTGTTTTTGATTGCCTTTATCAGGCCATCATAGGTTAATTTATCAAAATCAAAAATATTTGCTTCTCTCCCGATTCTCCACGGCCAGAAACTATGGCTGTCAGAGTTGGAAATCAGGGCATACTTATCTAACCCTGAAAGCCGCCAGTTCATTGCAGGATCAGAACTCAGGCCGGTTTCAAGCGCAAATATGTGCTTTGCCTGCTCCTGAAAGCACCCTTCTACACTATCAAAACCCGACTTTGAACCAAGAAGACCGAACCAAGGCGTCCAGGCATGCGCAGGTATTATTTCGATGCGTTTATCAATATTTTTCATCATCTCGACTAATTCAACGCAGGTAAATCCAAATATTGGCCTGCCGTCATAATCCAGCCGCCCGCGTTTTAAAAGCTCAGTATTTATCTGCTCTACAATCTCAAAATCAGGTGCAAGAATTAAATTATGAACTTTTCTTGACCTGCTATCCTGCGTATACATTAAGGATATCTCAGTTTGCAATAAAAAATTTAAACCGTCTTTTGTTTTCAACACACCTGAACCATCTTCGGTTAAGTTGTTTTTTAACTCTCTTATCCACAAAGGATGTGTAAAATCGCCGGTTCCAAGTAAATTTATACCCTTTATTTTTGCATATTTGGTTAGATGTTCCATATCCATATCTTTGCTGGTTGCCCTGCTGTGCTTGGAATGTATATGCAGATCTGCAAATATTTTCATAGAATATAGACGGGTATAAAAGATTATAAGATTATTATTCACATACTCCGTTTGAACATGCATGGTTTAATTGACAATACTCTCTATAGTCATAAGCGCATCGGCTGCTGCATGATGATGGAGTGCACCATTTTCGTTCCCCTTCTATAGCATTCGTTGTGCGGTAATCTGCAGCGCATGAGCATGGCTCTATGAGTTCGTTTTTTCCATAATATCTTGCAGTTCTGCTGTTATAAACATCATTAGGGTTGCAAATAGCATCAGGGCAGGAAACTGCGGGCTCTTCAGGGTCTGATGGCTGTTCAGGTGAAATCGGTGCTGTTATATCTTCCCCGGTTCCCTTAACCTTTATTTTCGCTCTTTTTTCAACATAATACCTGTAACCAAGCCCTATGTTCAGCTCATAAGTCTGTTTAGGGCCTGTTGCCTGCGGGACATCGCACCGAACAGTAAAATCAGTCGCTTTGCCGTCTCTTAAATACACACCTTTGTCCACTACGCTGCAGGGCGAACCAGACAATTTTATATCCACGTTTACCTTGTTCAAATCATCAAGGTTTGAGTCAGCAAAGAAGTCGCTGCAGTCATAATTTGTTGCTATCCCTCCGCCGATATTGGTAATTATTATTTTGGCAGTCAGTTTTGAATCTCCTGTTACAATTAAAGGTTGCATGGAGTCAACACTCACCCGTAGGGGCCCTACATGCTGTGATAATGTTATCTGGTGCTGAGCTGGCTGGTTTGTCAGATATTCATTTTCAGAAATAGCTTCTACATTGCATCTTGCTACGGTATTATAAGCAGAGCACACAATAACTCCTGCCTCTTGGTTAAATGTTATGTCTTCAGGCAGATTCTTTGGCGCTGTTAAAACCCATCTTATTTTTTCAACTTCGCCCTCAACACCGCTGAACGGCTGGAGCAGGGAGTAAATAAGTAAACTTTCTCCGGAAGAATCAATCAACTTAACCTCTTGGTCTTCGTCTTTATCCACACTTTTTATAGCCCACTCAGACTCCCCGAAATTCAGACCGTATAAATAAACATATATGTCATTTAGTTCCATATCTCCCAGGTTCTGGATTTCCAGGGACAGCAAAGTGGCCTGTCCGTTAAAAACCTCATCAGGATTGAATGAAAAAGAGTTTATGGATATGCCGTTGCCTGCCCGGACAGTTCCGCCGTTAACACAGCCGGAAATAAAAATTATTAAAAAGAGTGTTAGCAACAATCTTTGTTTTTGAAGCATAAAATAGTATTGTCATTTGTTTTATATAAAATTGAATACCTGCACTCAAGTTAACTAAGAAAAAAGTCCTTAATATATCATACAGTGTCATCGTTCACTGTAATAACTACTTCATCGTTGATGTAATAAGTGTATTCTGCTTTAGCTACAACTTTGAATGTATGTTCAGGCTCTGTTACACTGCCAACATTCGCCTTGCATGTGTATGTTCTACTCCCATCTATTAATCTTAAGGCACCTTCTGAACAGTCACTTATCGTATTACCATCAACTTTCACAGTAAATTTCATTTTACCTCGTTCTGTTGATGCTACATCTGCACTACTTCCACAGTTCTCATCAGATGTTGAAAAGCCCCCACCAACATCAGTTACAATAAAAGATAATCTTAATTTATCCCCACTCATTCTCATTGAGCCTGTTGTTGGCATGTCTATGTGTATTGGTCCTGAAGACTGCCTTTTTAAAGTATCAGTGCTTCTGTCAACACCACTGCTCCTATATTCATTTGTGCCCATTTTCGTAAGGGCAAATGTTGATGTTGTCGTGTATGGGTAGCATACCCTTAAATTAAATGTATAAGGCCATTCCATACCTTCTTCCTGTTCTGGTGCTGTTAATGATATTTCCTCAAACTCTGCTTCACCTAAGTCCCCCTCTGGAGTTGGAGGAAGGAACCCACTTGAAACTAAAGTTCCAGATAGATCATCATTTGTTCTCCAGACTTCATTATTTGAACTATTACTCCCCATTTCTGGTCCGTAAATCCAGTATTTTGTGTCTCCTGTGGTTTGTTTTGAACCGACATTTTCAATTTCCATTGTTAAATAAGCTTCTTCACCTTCATAAATAAAAGGTATATCAAAAGAAAACTGGTTAATTCTGACCCCTTGAGTGGACGAATATTTACCACTGCCACCATTAATACATCCAGAAATAACTACAACGATTCCGACCAACAAAAGCAATACATTTTTTGACATTATTACACCACTACTAATAAATTATTGACTTAGGTCTTATATATATTTTATGTCAGTTCAGGACTGGTTTTGATTAAAATGTCCTCCCTCAATATATAATTGTAACTTGCCCTGCTTATAAATCTGTATGGTGTTAAAACCGCAACTTTTGGAGTGTTTAAAGTGCATGATATAGTGCTTGATTTGTCTTTGTATATCTTAAGGATATCTCCTGCCTTTTCTTTGTTTATTGATAAAGTTCCGGTTTCTCCATCAAACATGTCACAGCTCTTCTTGGACACACCAGCAGGCAAAATTAAATTTAAATCAGTCACATTAACTATGCCGGAACCGAAATTTTTGAGCGTTAACCTTATAGTTGTTGTGTAACCATCGCCGGCAGAAATCGGCTGTTCTTCCGCGGTTTCAAAGTTTATGACGAGAGGCCCATAAGAAGCGACATTATCCCCTCTTAAATTTAACTCCTTATCCGTATATAACCTTTGCATGACTTCTGTTGGTGTCGCAAAATAGATATACGTTGTTGTCTGGGCAGATGATACATAATCTGCCTGAAATTTGAACATGCATTTATCTGTTAGTCCCATTAAAGCATCTTTCTCAGGCGCCTCTATTTTCCACTGAAAATACTGAATGTCATCTGGCTTTAGAGTAATGAATTTTTTATTATCAGATTCCTTTTGCGTTCTGTTAGGGATTAATTTAAACTCATTTTCCAGAATAGTGTAACGGGTGTTGCAGCAATCAATAAGAAGCAAATCTCCTGTTTCATCTTTTTTTTCTATGAACAGGTTAACATCTTCCTTCCCAACATTTTCAACCTCCATTCTTATAACAAGAGTATCTCCCGGATTAAGCTCTTTGGAAGGAAAAATATCAATATCATTTATTTTTAATATGTCGGTGCTTATAACTTCAGTGCCCTTTCCGCCATTAGTACAGCCGCTAATAAGAATAATGATTCCAAGAAACAACACCAAATTTCGCATGAATAAGATTTGTTTCTCATGCTTAAAAAATTATCCGCTTTGCATTTCAGAACATTTTTGTTTGCCGAAAGCATCTCCACGAGTTTTGAATGACACTTTTCTTCCGTAATAAAAAGAGTAATCAACTGTTGTCTTTAAGTCAAGTGTACGTATTCTTTCAATTTTCTCGGATTCTGCAGGGGTGTAGTAGAAATCTTCGCATAAAAAGTACTTTGTTTGGCGTTTTCCCACTGTGTATAATGTCGAGGCAGAAATGCACAGATACCCGCTTTGGTACATCCCTTCAGGGCAGGTCTTGCATTCGCACTGTGAGTTGATTAGCTTGCAGTCCCATGCATTTGAATCATCCACGCTACACTTCCCCGATGACCAGTTTCTGTATTCCGAGAAAACTGCTGTTTGCGGCTCAGAGGTCGCTTTCTCTTCATCATAGTTAAATTCAAAGATTCTATAAGCTCCATCAGATTCAATCTCGTTTAAGTCATCGCAGCTTCCCCCTTCAATTTGCTTTGGAATGTAGAACCTTAGATTCTTTATCAAGGCGTCTCCATCTCTCTCGTTTTTGATTCCGAGGACAATGTTAAACTCATTTGGCGCCCCGTCTTCTTTGACATCAGGTATTGGCTGAAGAATTGTTGTTCTTATTGTGACCATGAAAGGCCCTGCAGAGCATATTGAAAGTTCGTCTTTCCATTTTAGTTCGTTCTGCTCTGCCAGTTCCCTGTAATACTCTCTTGAATAGAATTCAATGTTGTTTGTCGCATTAACAGTGTAACCATAATTAACATAGGCACTTGCGTGGAATGTCTTGTCAGAGCAGTCAGGGGCTTGTATTGTAAAAAACTGCAGTCTTGGTTCTTCAGGGCGTATTGTTCCTATGTTAACTATCTCTATACCATTAGGAGACTCTTCTATTTTTCCATCGTAATTTATAGTTTCCTTATCAATTACTCCTATTACTTTAACATCTCTTGCATCAAACTTACCTTCATTTTCCAGTTTAATTACCATGGTAACTTTGTCCCCAGGATATACTTCCGTTGGAGAAATCTCAACCGACTTTAACTCAAGAGCCCTATTTGTTGCGCCTTTGTCCCTTTCACCTTTTTCCACAAACGTTATTTTATACCATTCACCTGGGTTTGTAAGCATAAGCCATAAATTTTCCAGCATATCGCTTATCTGGCCCCATGAAGATGTTGCTTCCTCTAATGGCACGGTTTCACCAATATCCCCTGCAGTCCCGCCTATTATGCCTGCCCAGCCAGTGCCTAAAATGAATATTATCACAACTGAAAAGAACAGGAAAGCCAGCCCGGTCCATGCGCCGTACTTGAACGTTAAAAGCCATAGAAGAAGTATCAAAATAACTGGAACAAGAGTCCACAATCCACCCCACACAGGATTTGGTTGGGAGAGGGAAAACCACAGGATTATGATTGTTCCAAATATGCAAACCAGTATTTTCCAGAAGTTTCCCTTAACAGACTCTCCGGTTTTTTCCATATGTGGACGAAATCGGTCCTTGTATTTAGAGTATTTGCTTGTTGGTCCAGAAAGTGCAATTGGAGTTGGGTCGACAGGCAGTGTCATATCTTTCCTGCTTCCGCTCCACCCGCAACTGTCGCAGTAAAGTTTGTCCTTTTTTATGTAACGTAATGTATTTGCGTTGCAGTAAGGGCAAAACTCAGGTATATATTTTGCAGGTAAGTTCTCTTTGCCTTCATAATAGGGCAATGCCTTAGTCTTATCCTCAATCATTTCCTGTTTTTTTGGAGCGGGGAGCATTTTTCGCTGCTCTTCAGGAGCAGGCAAAGCTAAAGGTCTATTTTTTTCAAACATCTCCAAGGTAGGTAATGGTGAAGGTGCTGTTATGGTTTTCTCCATTTCTTCTACGTCTTTTTTGATAGCTTTTCCTCTTTCAATGAATTTTATCGTGTTAGGATGTAATGGCCTGTTCCGTAAATTCCTTAAACTTGTCCCGATACGCCTTATTTCTGCTTTTCCTTCTTTATTAGAAACAGATTTTCCTGCTACTGCTCTTTTTACCTCTTCCATATCATCATTGTCAGGCATCAGTATTACCCTTAATCTGCGTCTTTAATTATTAAGGCGACGTCTTCAAGTTTGTAGAACCCGGTACTTGAGAACTTAAGCTTGTTTTCCCCTTTGTTTATGTTTTCCTTGTCAAACCTGAAGGAATTCTTTCCTTTCTTTGCATTTATTCGGTATGGCTTGTCGTTTAAATATGCCAAAAGCTCTGTTGTTGGTTCACTGTCCATGCTGAATTCAAGTATTAATTTTTTGTCATCTCTCTGCAGGGTTTTATAATCTCTGGAAGTTACATCAAAGTCATGAATTGAAACAAGGGTTTCTGCCCCGGAATAGAAAAATATTATTATTTCTGTATTTTTCAGCGTGTATGTCCCTTCAGTTCCTGTCGTGAATAATATGCTGTTTTCACCTTCTCTGAAAACGTTTCCTGAGAATTCAATCTGGCTTGTTTTTGCTGCTGCTGGGAAATCGTTGTAAACCTCTTTGCCGTTAATTTCCACTTTCAGCGCAGCCCCCAGAACAGCATCCTCCGCTTTGAATATTAATTTCCCATGTATCCCCTCCATTTCAAAAT
>DAOVKX010000057.1 GCA_030631505.1 Candidatus Nanohaloarchaea archaeon | reverse complement strand
CCAAAAGAACTTTTCAAAAAATACAGGCCTATCCAGGAAGAAATTGTTGATGAAATAAACCAGGAATTTGATTTAGGCATGAGACCAAGTGACGCACTTTTATTGGGGCATTTAAAATCAGGAGATGCAGAGCGGTTAAGCACCGGCCAGCTTAAAATGATAGAACCATACAAACGGAGAAGCGGATACAGATTTTGTTTGAAACCTTATTTTGAGGAGAAGGAAGAAAAACGAGGGGATTAAGATGGAAGAAGAAAAACTAATAAAAAAAATCAATGAACTGAAGAAAGAGAAAGGGGCAGTGATATTAACGCATAGTTACCAAAGAGCGGAAATCTACAAAGTGGCGGATTTTATCGGGGATTCTTATGAGTTAGCCCGAAAGGCGTCCCAGACAGAGGCAGATTTAATTGTTTTTTGCGGCGTGGACTTCATGGCGGAATCTGCCAAGATACTTAATCCTGAGAAAAGAGTTTTGATTCCAACTCCAAAAGCCCGGTGCCCTATGGCCGCAATGATTAGTGATGGGCAATTAAAAGAACTGAAAGAACAGCACAAAGATGCTGCAGTGGTCAGTTACGTTAACACCCGCTGCTCAACAAAAGCGCTTTCAGACATCTGCTGCACAAGTTCGAATGCGGTGGAAGTTGTGAAATCACTGCCGCACAAAAAAATAATTTTCACCCCGGACAGGAACCTGGCAGATTATGTCCGGAAATCATGCAACAAGAAGATTATACCTTGGAATGGTTACTGTTATGTTCATGATACGTTTGATGCCAGTGTATTGAAATCCTTAAAAGAGAAGCATCCAGACGCAAAGACAATAGTCCATCCTGAATGCAGGCCTGAAGTTGTGGATTTGGCAGATTATGTCTGCAGCACGAGCCAAATGCTGGATGTTGCCAGAGAAGATGATGCCAGACAGTTTTTAATCGGGACAGAGATTGGTATGATTGAAAGATTAAAAATTGAAGTTCCGGACAAAGAATTTATCAGCGCTAATGAAGCCCCAAATATTTGTCTGCAAATGAAGCAGAATACGCTTGAACTCACTTTGAAATCATTAGAGGAGGAAAAATACGAGATAAAAATTGATGAAGATACGCTGCGTAAAGCGAAGAACGCTTTAGAGGGGATGTTGGGATTAAAATGAATTACAAAAAAACTGCAGAGATTATTGAGGATTTTATCAGAGAGCAGACTGAAGAATTTAACGGAGGGGTTGTTGGTCTGAGTGGGGGTATTGATTCCACTGTTACTGCTTACTTAGCTGTTAATGCAATTGGCAAAAACAAAGTTTATGGTCTGGTTATGCCTTGTCATGAGAACAAGAATAAAGACGATGCAATTGAAATAGCAGAAGTGTTGGGAATCGGTTATGATGTAATTGACATTATGCCTGTTGTGGACGCTTTCGAGCAAACCAGACATTTTAAGGAAAAAGTAACAAAAGAAAACCTAAAGTCAAGAGTCAGGATGTGTTTTCTGTATGGTTTTGCCAATGACGAAAACATGCTGGTTCTGGGCACAAGCAATAAGTCGGAACTGGAAACAGGATATTTTACAAAATACGGGGACGGCGGTGTTGACATTGAACCAATTGGCAGTTTGTATAAAACCGAAGTCTGGGGACTTGCGAAATTTTTAAGAGTTCCCCAAAAAATAATTGACAAGCCACCAAGCGCGGATTTATCGCCAGAGCAGACAGATGAAAAAGATTTAGGAATGGATTATTACGATTTAGACAAAATACTCCGGGGAGAAACCAAAGATGTTGAGTCATCCAAAATCGAAAGAGCTAAATATTTAATTGAAACATCAAAACACAAGAAAAAAATGCCACTTGCGGCGGTGATTGAAAGATGAAGCGAGGACTTGTTATTGGGCGATTCCAGCCATACCATATAGGGCATCACTCAGTTATAGAAAAAATGGAAAACGACAGTGAAATAGATGAAATCATAATCGGAATTGGTACTGCGCAGATTGGAAACACACAGATAAATCCATTAACATCAGATGAAAGGGAAACTATGCTAGAGCGAAGCATCTGTATTCAAAAACCATACCACTTAGTTAAAATAAATGATATTAATGATGACGGCAGATGGGTTTCTCATGTTGAATCACTCTGCCCAGACTTTGATATAGTGTATACGGGCAACAGTTGGGTAAAAAGATTGTTTGAAGAAAAGGAGTACCGAGTAAAAGATGTTGAATTTACCCATGATATTTCTGCAACAGATCTTCGTGAACTCATCCTCAAAGAAGGTCAATGGCAGATATATTTACCAAAAGAAACTGCAGAGTTTCTTGAAGAAATAGAGTTTGCTCAAAGGGTACGAAAACTTGAACAGAAATATCTAAAGCCGAGCGTAACTGCTGATGTGATAATCAATTACAAGGACGAAGGTATTGTTCTTGTGAGAAGAAAAAGAGAACCTTTCAAGGATTTTTGGGCAATTCCCGGCGGTTTTCTTAACAAAGGCAGGGAATCTGTTGAAGAAGCTGCAGTAAGGGAAATAAAAGAAGAAACTGATTTAGAAATAGACAAAGATGCTCTTGAGCTTTTAGGGATTTATTCAGAACCGCAAAGAGATCCAAGAGACCATACAGTTTCGGTGGTTTACTACGCAAATGTTGAATCCGGGAACATAAAAGGTGGAGATGATGCTTTAGAAGCAAGAGTTTTCAATAAAATTCCTGAAAAACTTGCATTTGACCACAGTAAAATGCTGGGGGATTATTATGAAAAAATCAAAAAACGTGATTATTGATACAGATATAGGTTCTGATGTTGATGACGCCCTGGCTTTGGTTTATGCGCTCAAATCGCCGGAGCTGGATATTAAAGCAGTGACAACAGTTCATGGCGATACAAAGTTGCGGGGTAAAATTGCAAAAAAACTTTGCCAGCTAGCCAGACCTGATGCAGAGATACCTGTTATAGCAGGATATGAAAAACCCATAGAGTCAAATGAAGTTTTTTGGATGGGTGATGAAGGCAAAGGATTAGACATTGGGGGAGTGAATATAGATGGATGTAATGTTGAAGATTCTTTAAGAGATATTATTTATAAAAATCTGGAAACAGACCTCATCTGTCTTGCTCCTTACACCAACATTGCACGGCTATTCCAAAAATATTCGGATGTCAAAGAGTGTATCGGCAGAATATATCTGATGAACAGAGTATCTGGAAATGGAGAAACTTTTGTTTTGGACCATGAATCCCATAACACAAAGGCAGACCCAAAAGCTGCAGAAGTTATTTTTGAATCCGGCGTGCCTATTACTTTAATAACAACAGAACTGAGCAAACAGACATATTTAACCATGGACGACTTCAAATGCCTTCGGAAATCAGGAGCTTTATGGTCGGAAATGGTTTACCAAAATGCAAAAAACTGGCTCAAATTCAGCCGTTATGATGTTTCTTATTTATACGACCCTTTAACTATTGCTGTTGCTGAAGATTCTTCAATAGTTTCAACCAGAAAAACAGGAAATCTTGAAATCGCTACAGAACTGAATGTTGATTTCAAAGAGCAGTTTTTGAACAGGATAATGAATGGGGTAACCTAGTGGCAATAAATACCCAAAACCTTGTTAATTTATAGATTAAGTGCTAATATTAAATTGTGATTAAAATTGGAGTTCCAAAGAATTTGAATGTATTATGTGAAAAATGTTCTGAATTAAGAGGAGAGATAAGCCAACTGAATGAAAACCTTAGTGAAGCAGACGCTGCTTTTGCTCCTGATTATGTAATTTGTAAGTATGAACATGATCGTAGCAAATATATAGGAGAAATAAGAGAAGTAAGAAAAGAGTATATTAAAACAGTGTTGGATGATTTTGAATCTAATAAAATAAATAAAGATGAAGCTTCTGAACACTTAAATAAATGTTCTACTTGTGATATGATGAAATTTTTGATTTAAGCGGTATGTTTATTAAGTTCTGCGGAAATCTGTAAAAATCGCCTTTATTAAACTTGGATGTTTGCTTATTCTTTTGCCCTCAATATACAGGCAATTTTTGCTGCGTTTTTAGTTCTCGGGATAATAAATGCCTCAACCGCTTGTGGTTTATTGATTGACACCTCAAATAACTTTGAGGTGATTTAAATGAAAGCTTTGCTTGTCGTGGACATGTTAAACGACTTTGTCTGCGAAAATGGGAAGTTGCCAGTGCCAAATGCAGGGAGTATAATCCCGTATATATAGGAATTGTTGGTGGGAGCAAGAGAGGAAGAAATACCTGTGTTGTACATCAACGACGCGCATGAAAAGGGGGATAAAGAGTTTGAAAAATGGGGAGAGCACTGTCTTAAAGGGTCTTTGGGCGCGCATGTTGTTGATGAACTAAAACCGAAAAAAGAAGATTACATCATAGAGAAAAAAAGGTTTAGTGGCTTTTACAACACAAATCTGGAGAAGTTACTTAAAGATTTAGGAACAAGGGAAATTTACGAAGCAGGCCTTGTAACAAATATATGCAATCTGGCAACAGGTTTAGATGCCAAGATGAGAGACTATGATGTAAAAATTGTGAAAGACGCAGTCAAGGATTTACCGGACGAAAAGTATAATGACAACGAATATTTTTTCAGTAGGTTAGGTCCATTGCTGGGGTTTGAAATAGTTGACACAAAGCAGGCGATAAAAGAATTCAAAGGAGAAATTTAAGCTATATTTTACAGTGGTAAAAATGAGTTTCAGGAAAGTTGGGATTGTGGAAAATAAATCTTACGATACAGACATTCGAAAAAAAGTTGAAAAACTTTTGAATGAACATAGTGTTGACTATTTTCAGTTATCTAATGATGGGCTGGATTTAGTGATATCTATAGGTGGTGATGGCACCACATTATACACTCAATCAAAACTAGAGGGCACTCCAATTTTTCCGATAAAAGACCCTTCACGAAGTGTTGGACATTACAGTTCAGCTTCAAAAGAAGATTTCGAAGAAAAAATAGAGAAATTATTGTCAGGAAAGTTCTATGAAGATTACTTAATAGAAGATTATCTGAGATTGAAAGCCGAAGTAAATGGCGAGGAACTAAAGAATACAGAAAACAAAGAATTAGATGCAGTAGCTTTAAATGAGATATTAATTGGTAAAGATTTAAAAAATATGCTAAACTTTGATTTGGTATTTGGAGATAATGTGTATGCAGGTCAAAGAAGTACTGGTGTTGTAGTTTATACACCTAGCGGGTGGTCAGGTTATGCTAAATCAGCAGTTGGCAGGAAAATTGACGATGGTACATTCAGTTTAGTTTGTATAGCTCCCTATTCAGAAGATATAACTGAAAAAATACATCAAAATGAAAAAGAATTGTATATACCCAAGACTTTTGTTTTTGAAAGAAATGAAAAAGTTGAAATAATA
Source organism: Candidatus Nanohaloarchaea archaeon (assembly GCA_030631505.1). Lineage (GTDB taxonomy): Archaea > EX4484-52 > EX4484-52 > EX4484-52 > DAOVKX01 > DAOVKX01. Next base: position 1,585 of record DAOVKX010000057.1, on the reverse strand, counting down.
AACAAAAATGATAGTCGCATAATTTTCGATAATGATACGAATAACAGGAGTTATAAACTGAATAAAGGGGATTCAGTTAAAGTTGCCTGTCATGAAATTCCTGCCAGATTCATAAGGTTTGTATAGGTGGTATATTTAATAATCTTTTGTCAATAGTATTATTATGAAAACAATTGACATTCACTGCCATCTCCAGCACGAGCATTTTGACAAGGATAGGGAGAAAATAATAAGAGAAGCCAAAGACAAAATGCATTTTCTGATTGTTTCCGGAGCAAAGCAAAACTGGAACATAAGTGCTCTGGAACTTCACAAAAAACATTCTAATTTTATTTATGCAACATTGGGTCTGCATCCCTGTGACGCAATAAGAACTTCTGAAAAAGAATTTGAAAATGTCCTGGAGTTTATAGTACGAAACAAAAAGGATATTGTTGGTATCGGGGAAATTGGTCTGGATTATCATTGGATTAAGGAAAAAAGAAGCCAGCAAAAAGAGAAGGAAAAATTCAAGAGACTGCTTGAACTTTCCAAGGATTTAAGACTGCCTGTTGTCATTCACTCCTGGGATGCTGAAGCCCATGCAGTTAAAATGTTGAATGACGAGGACATAAAAAAGGCAGTAATGCACTGTTTCAGCGGCAAAAGAGAGGATTTAGTAAGAGCTTTACAATCAGGTTACTACATTTCATTTTCAACGCAAATTTTGTTCTCAAAACGGCACAAAAAACTTGCAAAGAACACTCCGTTGAACAAAATTTTGATAGAAACTGATGCCCCATGGCTTGACCCTAATCATGGAAGAAGAAATATGCCATGGAACACCTTGATTGTGGCAGAAAAAATCGCAACCCTCAAAAAAATGCAAACAGAGGAAGTTTTGAATCAGGTTGTTGGGAATGCAAGGGATGTTTTTGGGATTGAATGTAGGTAAAGAGGGTTTGGAATCAAGAGAATAAGAATTACTAAAATCAAAACTCACCGAGCAAATCCAGAATTTTTGAGCACGCAGACCGTCTTCATCAAGTACTTTTCTGTCGTTTGAAGATATTATGCTTTTGTTAGTAGGAAGCTTCACTCTTCCTTGAAAATTTTAAATTTGTTGGCTTTTTCTTGAATACTTATTGTTTTTATTGAAAGAATTTATTATTATACACATAAATAATAGTATGGTTAATGAGAGATTTCACATTATGAGTGAAGGCAGAGGGGGTATTGTTGAGCGTATTAGTTGTGATGAGTGTGGCTATCTTGATGTTCCTACAAAATTCCCAGATATTGATTCAGAGAAAGGAAAAGAACTTCTAAAAAAGTATCAGGGGTCAGATTATGATCCGCTTAATGTCGGGGTTATCTGTCCTGAGTGCGGCAATTGCAGAGAATTTGATTTTGACCCATTTTATGAGCCACATCTTGAAGGACAAATCAGAGAGTATAACAGGTTAAAAGAAATATTGGAAGAAAAATGTCCTGAAGTTCTTATCCAGCTACAATAGCTTATTTTTGCAAAAGGTTGAGGTATTTTCTGGCAGCTGAATATCTGCCATCCAGACATGAATCTACAATTTCAAGAATTTTATCCTGT
>DAOVKX010000097.1 GCA_030631505.1 Candidatus Nanohaloarchaea archaeon | reverse complement strand
TGTTGAACGCGGGAAAACCGATTTTGTTCATGTTTAAACGTTGTCTGGGCTGAAAGTATATTACAAGAAAATAATGCTAAGATAATTATAAAAAAAGGATTTGATTGATTTCTCATGATATTATATTAATTTTTTATTATAATTGAATTTACTTGAGTGTCAATAATTTAGACAACCAGGATAAAATGCTTTTTCGTATTATCCATATACTATTTCAACACGTTCAAGAAATATTTTAAGTTCAGATAGGTGTTTCTTTATTTCTTCTGAATTTTTGTCTTTTGCAGCCTGCTCAAGTGCTTTGCCTATATCAGTAATAGTTTCAAATCCATACCCTGCACCAGAACCTTTCATGCCATGACCCAGTGTTTGTATAATAGTATAGTCACTATTTTTCAAAGCATTTGTAATAGATTTTATATCTTTATGTCTGTTTTCTATATATCCTGGTATAAGTTCTTTTAGGTCAGGGTCGATATGAACAATTATTTTCTCACAATTTTTTTCATCAGTATTCTCTTTCATGATTTTACTTCTCCTGTATAGTCATAAATGGTTTGTAAAAGCTTAGCCTTTTTTATTGGCTTGGACAGATGGGCAGTGCACCCAATATCCAAGCTTTTTTGTACTTCTTCTTTGAGTGCATATGCTGTGAGTGCAATAACAGGAGTGGGTTTTACACCTTTTTTATTTTCCCATGCTCTAATCTCTTTTGTGGCAGTGTAGCCGTCCATTTCCGGCATTTGTATGTCCATAAGAACAAGGTCGTATTTGTTTGATTTGAACTTTTTAACAGCGATCTTACCGTCTTCCGCAATATCAATCTTATACGGTGTCTTTTTTAGATATGCCTGGATTAAAAAGCGGTTGTCTTCATTATCCTCTGCAAGTAATAGGTTTAAGACACGTTTATCTTTGCTTGCAGTGACACGCTTTACTTCTGGCTTTTCAGTGATCGTCTTTGCCTTTCCCAAAGCACGTGCAATAGCATTTCGTAGATCAGATTGCTTAATTGGTTTAACCAGATAACTCGCAATCCCGAGGTCTTTGCACTTATCTACATCCCCTTTTCTTCTATCAGAAGTGAGCATCATAATAGTTGTTTGTGTGAGGTCAGGATTTTTTTGAATTTGTTCTGCTACTTCAAATCCTCCCATGCCCGGCATGCGACAGTCGAGTAATACAAGTTTAAAAGGGTTATTTGTTTTCTTAGCTTTTTTGAGTTCAGCGAGAGCCTGTACACCGCTTTCGATCTCGGTTACTGCAGCATCCCAGTTAGTGAGGGTTTGTCTTAATATTAGACGATTTGTAGCATTGTCATCTATTACCAGGGTCTTTAATCCTTTCAAGTCTACTTTAGGCGAAGGTTTACGTTTTTTTGATTTTGTCTGGATTTCAAATTGAGCAGTGAAATTAAAGGTACTTCCTTTACTTACTTTACTTTTAACCCACATGCGTCCATGCATCAGTTCTATGAGCCGTTTTGAAATGGACAGGCCAAGTCCTGTTCCACCATACTTGCGCGTGTGCGAGGAATCAGCCTGGGTAAAACTTTCAAAAATGGTTTCTATTTTCTCCTCTGGTATACCTATTCCAGTATCAGAGATTGAAAATAAGAGCGAACCGGATTTTTTGTTTTTTGGATCTTTGTCTACGTGCAGTAACACTTCGCCTTTTTCTGTAAACTTAATGGCATTTCCGACCAGATTCAGGAGTATCTGTCGTAATCGGACCGGATCACCGTTTAATTGAGTTGGGGTTTGCGGTTCAATATAACAGGTCAGATCAAGTTTCTTTTCATGAGCGCGTATAGCCATAATTTCACATGTTTTTTCAAGAAGTTCTTCGAGGTCAAAATCAATCTTCTCAAGTTCAATCTGACCCGACTCCACTTTAGAGATATCAAGAATATCATTAATAATATTTAAGAGGTTTTCTCCAGCTGTTTTGAATGTTTGAACATATTGTTGCTGGTCAGAGGTTAGAGAAGTTTCACTGAGCAGTTCAGACATGCCAATAATGGCATTCATTGGCGTACGAATCTCATGACTCATGCTCGCCAAGAATTCGGTTTTTGTTTTCGAAGCCAGGAGAGCGACTTCACGGGCTTTGATTAATTCCTGTTGCACTATTTTACGCTGAGCGATTTCTGATTTCAAATCCTCGTTTGCTTTATCAAAATCCTCTAAAATATTCTGTGTTGCAATCCTTTGTTGTTCGCTTTTTTTAAGTTGCTTTTGTAATTGCGCAGTTTTTTCTTTGACCTTTCTCTCAAGACCTTTGCTATACTTTTCCAGTTTTTGTCTGGATTTTTTCAGATTGAGTGCCATTTTATCAAATACCCGTGATAATTGTCCAATTTCATCTTTTGACTTGGTACCGACTCTATAATCCAGGTTTCCTTTTATTATTTGTTCAGTACCGTGATGTAATTCAATAATCGGCTTTGTTATTGTTTCAGATATAAGGAGGGCAAGTATAATAGCACCAACAAAAAGAACGACAAGAATCAATACCATTGTGTGAGTTAACCTGGCAATCGGAGCAAATGCTTCTTCTTCATCTATTTCTGCAAGCAGCCCCCATTTCATTTCTTTGATAAAGATATGCGTTCCGAGAACTTTAACTCCACGATAGTCATTGAATATTTTTGTTTTTTTATGTTTAATAGGTCTTTTATCTTGGTGTGCTAAACAATTTCTTGCATTTTCCGTATCAACTTTTTGTTTCAGGACTGCATTTTCTACAAACCTTGATGGTGTTATCATATAGCCGTTTTTGTTAATAAGATAAATGTCTCCAGTTTCTCCTAAACCAGTTCTATTTGTTGTTATCTCAAATAATGCTTTTTCTGCATCAAAATTTACAATAACAACTCCTGATAATACGCCATTCAATAAAATCGGTGCTGCTACACTCAGAACAAAGTTTCCAGTGAATTTGGAAATATGGAAGTCACTAATGTAAACTCCTTGTTTTCCTTTTATGAAAATACTAGCAGTCCTTTTATCAAGTCCAACATCTTTATGAGAAGATGCAATTATTATACCTTTTTTATCTAAAACTTTTATTCTTGAAATTTCCTCATTTGATTGTATTATACTTTTTATCCTTCTATTAATTTGTTTTATACGTTGAGAATAATCTATATTTGGGTTAACTGCATCTTTAAGAGGATTTTCCTCTGCCAGCATTTTGGAAGTATTTTGGAAATCATTTAAAAGCTTCTCAATATAAAACGCTCTTGAATGTGCAGTAGTCTCCAAATGATTGTAAATCTGATGTTCA
>DAOVKX010000024.1 GCA_030631505.1 Candidatus Nanohaloarchaea archaeon | reverse complement strand
TTGTTTGACTCATTAAAAAAACACCAGGGAGATGTTTGGGTGAAGATATTTGGGAATCATCTAGCTTTTAAGCAATTATTTGACAAATCATACATCAAGTCACTGGGGTTACTGCCAGAACAAGCTGATAGGTTAAATAATAAATTATACCAGTATGGGCTATTAAGGGATGTAGCTCTCATTCCTGAATTTGTAATCACAAAAAAAGAAAATGCTGTTGAACATTTTGAAAAGTTAAATAATGGTAATGGCGTTTTTACTCATTTAGCTTATGGGGGGTCAGGTGATGGAGCCAGGATTCATAAAGACAAAGCATCTTTAGCTGGATATCTTGCCACAATAAACAATAAAGAACTTATGATGGCCAAAGCTTTGGATGTAGGAGTATCTCCGAGTATTGATATTCTAATTGCAAACAGGAATGAAATATTTGTCTTTGGTTTAGCAGATCAGGTTTTGGATGAATTAAAGTGCTTGGGTGCTACTTACCCCTCGGTTTTGTCTTCTCATATTAAAGCGAAGTGTTACGATATTGCATATAAAATTGCCAAAAAAATTGCTCAGGAAGGAATTAAAGGATATATTAGTATTGATCTAATTGTTGATAAAAATAACAGTGTTTACTTTTGTGAAATAAATGCGCGGTATTCTGGTACTGCGCACAATCGAATGCTTGCAATGGAACAGGTAAGACCTCCAGGTTGTCCCAGTATAATGGATCTTGAAGTGATGGCAGTTAAGGAAGGAACATTTAATGGGTACAAATTATGGGACGAACCAAAAGGAATTTATTGGTATAAAAAGGAAATATTCTCCGAATATGATGGTACAATCATGCCTTTGTCTATCCCCAACAATGCTTTAGAATTATACAAAAAAAGAGATGGAGTCGTTATTGTCGGTCAGAGAGTGCCTGGAAATTCTGTTATAAAAAAGAAGACTTCACTTGGAAATGTTATCGCAGTACAGAGAACCAGACAAGACTTAGAAGAATCGATATCTCTTATAGATACTATTATTAGTGAGTATGTAAAAAAATAGAAAGATAGTATTTGTGAAGAACCACCAATTTCAGCTCCCTTCGGTCGCCAAACATGGCAGAAATCGAAAGGTTTATGGTGGAGAAGCACATAAATCGATGAAATCGACAGGTCAGGCTTTAAAAGAATGCAAAATCTTTAATCAAAGTACTCGGGTGTTATTATTAGTAAGTGACTACTTACCAAAAGATTTATAAATTTGTGAGTTCTACAAGTTTTTATGACTTTAGAACTATCTATCGCAACAGATTACATAACAGATATAGGAAATCCTGAGCCGTATCTTCAAAAAATTTCAAAAGCTGGTTTTACGCATGTTCTTTGGTGTCATGAATTTAATACTGATCACTTGTATTCTGACACTGAAATCGATGAGATATCAGGATGGTTAAATGAGTATGATCTTAAGATATTAGATTTACATGCATCTGAAGGTAAAGAAAAATATTGGCTATCTTCAGAGGCACATAAAAGGAAATTAGGTCTTGAACTTGTAAAAAATAGAATTGACATGGCAAATGAATTATCTTGTGATACAATAATGTTACATTTTGGACATGAATCAGACATATCTCATAATAAAAGTTATTGGAGCAGATTATGTAGCTCATTAAATGAGCTAGAACCATATGCAAGAGAACAGGGGGTTAAAATTGCTTTAGAAAATCCAAAATTCCATATAGATTATGATGAGATTATAAAGACTTTTTCTGAATATCAACCTGACTTTCTTGGTTTTTGCTATGATTCTGGTCATGGCAATATAGAACACGATTTACCGCTTCTTGAAGCTTTAGCAGATCGCCTGATTTCAGTTCATCTTAATGATAATAATGGTATAGCTAGTCAACACAAACTTCCTTTTTCAGGTACTGTAAAATGGGAGGAATTAGCAGGGATACTTGCTAGATCATCATATAATAAATGCATTAGTATGGAAGTAATAATGACAAATCACCCAGAGATTACTGAAGAAGAATTATTTCTTTCAGAAGCATATCAAACTGGTGAAAAATTTACTAAAATGGTACAAGAACATGTCAATTCTTCACATTTACGCTGATTATGGGAAGAATTTGTATGAAAGAATACAAGATATATCACCTGTGAGAGTTAGACTTCCAAAAATGGATAAGTTCTAAATTCCCTACCATTCCCTAAAAGTTATTTCTTGATTATAGTTAACGTCGTTACTAAATCATGGAATCTGTGTACTCTTGGATAATTCCATGCTTTTTCATTGCATATAAAGTATCCCAACGATGAAAAATGCACAAACTTAACCAAAAACAAACAGACCTTAATCTATCCGGGGGAATCAAAGATTTCCTGGATTTTCGAAATTTGCGAAAATTTAGAATTTCAAAAATTGTAAATTTGGTACAAATTTACAAAATTTCGCAAATCGTTCCGATTTCCTTATTGCGAAATTAGACATTGCAGAGCAATTTCGCAATCCCAGAAATTCCTTTGGAATTTCTTAGGATCCTGGTGAATCTTCAATTCACTGGATGCTAAAATTGCCTCGCAATTTTAAGCATATGGAAAAGCCATAAGTGTAAAAAGTTATGGCTTTTACTATATATCAAGGGAATTAACCTAAAATATTACTGATGTCTTTACAACATACAATTATTATACGATTATCTGTACCTAATGATTCTTTAGAATTATATAAAAAAGGAGAAGAAATTTGCATTGTTGGACAGAGAAAAGCAGGAACTCAATTTATAAAGAATAAAACTTCACTTGGGAATTTAATTTGTGTACAAAAAAACAAGACAGGAGTTAGAAAAATCAATTCATCTTTCAAATAATCTTATTAAAAAGTATACTGGAAACTGATAAAATAAATCTTAAGGCGATTAAAATGGAAGAAAAAATGAAAGCAATAATATTAGCAGCAGGAGTTGGCTCAAGAATCAGGCCACTTACTGATAACTGCCCAAAAAGCCTGTTAAAGGTTGGAGATAATACTATTCTTGAAATGATGTTATCTCACATTCGGGATTGTGGAATAAATGAAGTTATTTTTGTTATCGGATACCTAAAAGAGCAGATTCAGGATTATGTTAAAACTAGATTTCCTGATTTGGATGCTGGTTTTGTTGTAAATGAAAAGTATGCAGAAACCAATACCGGTTTTTCTTTAATGCTGGTAAAAGATTTAATCAAAGAGTCAGGTTTTATTAAATTTGATGCAGATGTTGTGTTTGATAAAGAAATACTCGAAAGACTTATCAGATACAAGCATGAAAACTGTTTATGTGTGGATAAAAACATAAATCTCGCTGCTGAAGAAATAAAAGTCATCATTGATGATAAAGATAAGATACTTAAGGCAAGCAAAACTGTTAATCCAAAAGATGCTATCGGCGAATCGATAGGTATTGAAAAAATAGGGAAAAATACAGCAAAATTGTTGTTTAAAGAATTAGAACTGATGATGAAAGATAAAAAAAATCATCAGGAATATTATGAGGGTGCTTATGAAAGATTAATTGAAAAAAATGTGCCTTTTTATGCTTTAGATGTATCAGGATTAAAATGGGTTGAGATTGATACTCATGAAGATTTTGATGCAAGAAGAAAAATATTTAATAAAAATTAATGTGTGATTGGCTTTCTTTACTCCAATATTTCTTGCTTTATTTGTGAAAAACCCAACTATTCCTTACCGCTGCTTCCAAACCCATCAGAATTTCTAATAGTATTATCTAAGTCTTCAACGTATTCTATCTTTGGAGAAATATATGGAGCAATTATCATCTGCGCAATCCGTTCGTTTTTCTTTATTGTTCTCGGAACCTTACTCAAGTTAACAATGACAATGCCTATTTCACCCCTATATGTTTCATCCAGCACTCCTGAAAGAACATGCAGGCCCTCCTTAAGCGCCAGGCCGCTCCTGTCCCTTATATTCCCCCAGCATCCCTCAGGAACTGCAACCTGAACCCCGGTCTTTGCCATAATCCTCTCGCCGGGCTGAATCTCGTAACTCTCACATTCCACCTTTTTCGTTTCAGAATCCATGTCAACAACCCAGACGCCCGAAGCCCTCAAATCTATTCCTGCATCGCCAACTCTGTTAAACCCGATTTTGTCTGTATCTGCAAGGGATTTAACCTTCAGAACTTTGTCCATAATCTTTCTTGGAATTTGAAATTATATATGTGTAAAAGAAAGATTTAAATAAATTTCAAAGTATTTAAAAAACAAAAAGGCATTTATTGGTGATTCATATAAACAAATTAAATTTTTCAACGCTGGGCATTACAATTGAAAGTGAGTTATATTCTCTTAGAGATGACGGTTTTATAGAAGACATGGGTGCGCACATCGAAAAAGTTTTCCAAGACGGGTTTGGTAACCTAATAGGTTACAAAGAATTTACCAAACACATTCCGAGAATAGACAAAGACACTCCACCGGCAGTATACATGTGTATACATAGAAAAGGAGAGATGGAAAGAAAATATGTTATTTTTTATAAACATACAGACGCTCTAAGTGAAATATATAGAAGAAGTCATGAAGAAACCCACGTACTACATCACATAGGCCAAATAGCTCTGCTTCAGGAAAAACTTAACGAAGTAAGTGTGCAAATAGACCTGATGAAATACCCTGATTATGATAAATGTTCTGTATACGAAAGAGAACTTGTAGCAAACATAGGTTCTCTTTATGCACTCCAGAAAAATGGAAGTGATGTCGCCACAATATTACCAGAGGACAATTGCGTTTATTTTAGACCAGCAATACGAATATATCAAGGAACACTTAAAAATAAAACATCAGTTATCAAAAAAATAACAAAATTCATCCCCTTTAATTTTTAATTTTACAGCACAGTTATAGTCGAACACATCGTCAATTGATAAGCATAATATTATATTCTCTTCATCAGTTAACACATTCATGGATTATCAGGAATTAAAAAAAGAACAGCCGATTATTAAAGACAAAATAGAGAGCGGCGTGAGATATATAATAGACCTTGTTTTGGAAAAAAATGGAAACTGTGACTTTTATACTCCTCCTGCTGAAAGATGCAAAATTGTAAATAACACCTTTGAGAAAGTTGCTGCTCCAAAACTGTTAAAATGTATGAATGAAATTATTGAAGAATGCAATCAGATTAAAATTAATTAACTCGGATGAAATACAGAAAATCCACACTCATCCTCAACTTCGATTAGTTCCATCCCATCAGGCCAAATTAAGTACTCCTGAACCGCATTTTCTGCTTCTTCTTCAATCCACTTGGTATCGCCAACAATATCTAAAAAAGTATTCAATGTATAGTAAGCCGCAAGTATGCAATCTATAGATTCAATCAAATCAGAATACTTATCAAGTTCTCCAATTAACTCTCCGTATTTTTCTTGGAAATATCTCTGCTCATGTCTTATGTAATCTTTATCTTCTGCCATTCCGGCATAGGCGATATTAGAAAGAGTTTCATCTAATTCGTCTGCCAGAGTTTGTATAACCCCAAAATCTGCAGATAACAACACTTCCAAAACATTCGACATATTTTTTATTGGAATTTGAAATTATATATTTATGAACAAAATCTGATTATATACCTCTGCCCAAGAATTATGAAAAGATTAATAAAATTTTTTGTTAATTGTATAATATGGGAAATGAAATATCGAAAATTCCTGAAGGCTACAAACTTGCAGGCAGGCAGAAATTTACACTTGAATCTGCATCAAAATTTTTAAATAATAATTGTTCTGAATGTCTTAAATCAAAAGATTGCGAAATTCAAGAACAATTAAGATTGGCAATGGGAAACAACTACTCTATCTGGCATCAATCCTTTTTAGCTGTTACACCTGAAGATATCTATTCGGGTTTGAAAGATAAAGTAATTTGTACAGAATACAAAGACCCTCAGTTAAAAATCAAGTAATTTATGGATTAAAATCTTCTCCCAAAAACCAATACAAACTTTTAAAATTTTCTCTTCAATAATGACTTAGTGATAAAATGGCAGAGGAAGACGCAGTGAAATATGATGTTGGTCAATATCAAACGGCGCGTCAGCTTGTCAGAGACGCAAGAAATGACATTAACCAGTTGCCCAGTAATATAAAAAAACAAATTCTTCCTATTGCAGACCAAATTGCTAAAGGCGTTTATGAGTCATGTATGGCTATTTATGAACCTGAAACCAATCCTAAAAAAACAATTGCTTCAGGTTCTGACTCTGATTTTAAAACAGATAAAAAGGCATTAGAAGATTTTCAAAACTTCTTTGCTTGTGAACAATCAGATTAACCTCTCGGAAACCAGATAACCCATATGCTCAAACATCTTCTTCTTCAATAGGTTCAGCACTGTCAACAATTCCTAAAAAAGTTTTCAACCAACAGGCCTGATTTTCCAAAAAAACAGCTGGCTCCGAGAAAACTTTTAAAGTTATCTGTAACATATATAAAGAATCAAGCAGAATAATAAAAATACACCGAGATTTACAGTGATTTTATGGAAGTCAAGATTACCGAAGAAGGAGAAAATACGATAACTGTGGAAATAGATGATGCCAGGCACACCCTTCCAAATCTTTTGAGGAACAATTTATGGGAGGACCCCTCGGTGACTTTGGCTGCGTATGAGAAAAAACATCCTGTTTTCGGTTCACCAAAGCTGATTATTAAAGCCAAGAACCCCCAAAAAGCATTATTAACCGCGATAAAAAAATCACAGGACCAGTTAAACGAGTTTGAAAAAGAATTCTCAAAACTAGTTAAGAAAAAATAATATGCTGTTTCTCTATTTTGATGTCTTTATTTATATATATTTGTTTCTTGTTAATTAGTTAGGGCGCAATATGGATATAAAAAGCGAAACAAGAGTTATCGGATTCAATGATGGTCCATTTAAGTCATTCAGCCAAAAATACGCGTTGTTGGTTGGTGTTTTAACAAGAGGCCCTGAGCATATAGATGGCATTTTGTCGACCAAAATAGAGATTGACGGGCTGGACGCAACAGATAAAATAGTAAAACTTATAAAGAAAACAAAACATTATGGACAATTGAGAGTAATACTCTTAAATGGCATTACGTTTGCAGGATTCAATGTCGTAGACATCAAAAAACTTCATGCGGAAACCAAAAAACCTGTTATAGCAATTATAAGGAAAAAGCCCGATTTAAAGAAATTCAGGGATGCATTAAGAAAAACCCAATATTGCAAAGAAAAATTAAAAATGGTTGAAAAAGCAGGTAAAATACAAAAAATTATTGTGAAAGACAGCGAAATATATGTGCAGTCTACAGGTATTTCGCTCAAAGGCATAGAAAAACTTTTAAATTTAACTGTCAAACATAGTCTAATTCCGGAACCGATAAGAATGGCGCACATCATAGCATCCGGAATAGTCAATGGTGAGTCTAGGGGTAGAGTATGAATTTTGAAAAAATCAGCAGGATTCCAGTAGTAAGTGATTTGTTTTATATAGCTGTAGGCATTTCGTTGGCTCTCCTGTTCTATCAGGTGATCGGATTCGCGCTGGACACTCAGGAACCGCTGGTCGATGTTGTCTCCGAGTCCATGTATCCGACACTAACCCGGGGAGATTTGCTGGTTTTAAAGGGTGTTGAACAGGGCGATATGATAAGCGGAATGGTTGTTGTGTATCACCAGCCGGAAATGGACAGATTAATAGTCCACAGGATTTTTGCCATGAATGACGATGGAAGTTTCATAACAAAGGGAGATAATGAGTTTACAAATGAACACCCTGACCCCTGGGTTGTTCAGCCGGAATGGGTGAAAGGGGAAGTGCTGTTTAGGGTGCCATACCTTGGATACCCGCGAATTGCACTGGAAGAGTTGCTAAATTATTAAGGAGGGTATGTCATGCAATTGTGTGATAAATGCGGCAATCTGATGCTACCTATCAAGGAAAAAGGAAAGTCTGTTCTTTACTGCAGGAAATGTAAATCCAGAACTGAGCTGGACAACATCCAATGCAAAGTAAGTGAAAAAATTGAGAAAAATCCTCTTGATGGGATACCTGTCATTGAGGAAAAAATAGTAACCCTACCTAAGATAGATGTAATTTGTCCTGAATGCGGCCATGCAGAAGCTGTGTGGTGGACGGTCCAGACAAGGTCTTCTGATGAACCAGAAACCAGATTCTTCAGGTGCCTGAAATGCAGTTTTACCTGGAGAGAATACTCTTAACCGCTTCATCTTTTTTTCTTTCTTAGTGGTTTTTTTCTGGAAGTTTTTTTAATGGTTCTCTTTCCCGCGGGCTTTTTCCTAATTATTCTTTTTGAAACTTTCTTTGCTTTTTTCATGGCTTTTCCTACAGGTTTTTTCCCTGGTGCTTTTTTTCCTCTCACTTTTTCCAGAATTTTTTTTATTATTTTCATAACTGTGTATATACAGGACTCGGTTTATATAGTTTTTGCTATAGAAGGTAAAACACCCTTCGAAATTCAGAGCAATCCAGTTATCACTTATTTATATTTTACAATCTATTACACTATATCTGGTGGAACTTGTGAAAGAAATAATCAAGCTTAAAACAAAGTACGACCCGTTTAATAAATATACTCTTGATTTTGCATTGAAGAAATACGGGCTGAACGCAGTCTTTGCCGAAAAAGAGAGCGAGGTAAGTAAAAACCTGCCTAAAGACAGCGAAAACATAGTAGTTATAACAAACGGGTCCGTGCCACGGAAATTTGTTGACGATTTGGGCCATTTCAAAAAAGCATATTTGACAGATGTTCAGCATGCCCATATGGACGAAGTTAAGAGAGTAATCGAATCTATAAGGGCATTGCCGGTAAAACCTGCAAAAATAATCGGTTTCGGCGGGGGCGTTGCTCTGGACGTTGCAAAAAAAGTTGCGAAGTTGTGCCCAATTGGAAATACCAATGAAAACAGGATTAATGACTCTTTTATAGTGGTTCCCACCGCTGGCTCGAATGATGGCATAATAAGCCCGAATGCTTCCCTGTTTCACAATGGCATGAGAGAAACTTTATCGGCAAATGCCCCGTCAAAAATCATAATCCCTCTTTATATCTGGGATAAAAACTGGAAGAACCGGTTCAGTTTCTCAAAGTCAGGAGTCTGCGATGTTTTATCTAATCTAACTTCACTGCAGGAATGGAACTTGGCTATAAGAAGAGACAGGGAACTATGGACGCAAAAGGACATAGAGTACCTGATTTATGCCCTGGACTCTTTGATTTACATAACAGAAGGCGATTTAACTTCAGAAAAAAGGGCTATGGGCCTTTTAAGCTCATCATTTTCAATGTACGACCCGAAACTCTCATCCCGGCCTGCCTCGGGCGGGGAACATGAAATCGAAAGGGCATTATCTGATGCATTTGCAAGAGAAAGTAAAATGCTTGTGCATGGGCAGGGGGCCTGTTTTGGCTCGCTGATAATCGCAAAACTATATGAAAGAGAAAGTTCCGGTTTGCCTGATAACCTGTTTTTTAATCCTAAAACATTATATGAAACTCTTGTTAATATCCTAAAACAAATGAGTTTACATGAGTATGTAAAGGAACCTGTATCAGAAATTGGTAAAGATAAAATTATATCTGCCCTTGAGACAGCGCCAAAAATCAGGGAACGATATGGCATTTTAAAAGAAATAAATTATACAAAAGAGGATTGGAAAGCGGTTTTGGAAGAGATTATTTAGATTTCTTTAATCTGTCTTTTTTTATCTGATTCTGCAACAGTTTAATCATTTAAATTTTACTGCACTTCATTATCTTATGAAAGTGCTTAACCACGGGCTTGAGACAGGGGATAATGATTTCATGTTCTTTTTAAACAATGAGGAAGCCGAAGAACTTGAAAATTCCAGCATTATTGGGGCTGTATATGTAGAGAGCAGGCCGCCCCCTAACCGCATGGAGCAAATAATTGGAAAAAGTGTTACTTTGAGTGTACTGGATAATCCTGAAAAAACAGGAGCAGAAGGTGCCTGTTCTGAGGACTTCAATACTAAGTTTTTCATAGACCGGCAAATTATTTACAATAGTTTTAAAAAAACTGGGTTCTCAGAAACAAGGTACGATGTGTTCTCTGGTGACAAAATAACAATTATAAATTATGAAAAAAGAAAGGAGATATACAAATGGCAACTACGCTGGTTAGGATTAGTCTAACATTTAGCTTTCCTTGCTCTACCTGCCCTTTTTATTTCCCTTACAACACCGATTAACCCTTCTAAATTTTCTTCGGCTAATGTGCCTGTAACTATGATGTCTGCGCCGTCCCTGACTTTTTCGGCAGCCACTTCAGGTGTTCGTATCCCTCCGCCGACAATTACAGGTATTCTGGAAATCTTTTTTACTGTTTTTATTATATCATTGGGGACTGACTGTGGCGCACCAGAACCTGCCTCAAGATAGACCATTCTCAATCCAAGAAGCTGCGCTGCCAAAACATACGCTGCTGTCAGTTTTGGCTTTATCCTTGGCAAAGGATTGGCGTTTCCTACCCACCCTGCAGCCGTTTTCTCACCGGGCTCAACTATCAAATAAGCCATAGGAATTGGCTCCAGATTGAATTTTTTCATGTACCTATAAATAGTCGGAGCTGACAATGCCTGCGCTCCGGTAATCCAATATGGATTATTGGAATTCATCAAAGTCATGAAATATATGGCGTCTGCAAACCGCGAAATGCCGTCAATATTACCAGGAAATAAAATCACAGGAAGTTTAACCTTCTTCTTGATTTCCTGTATGGCATCATCAAGAATTAAAGCAGCCCCGACTGTTCCGCCAACCATTACTGCATCTGTGCCGGCATCCCTTGCAATCTTGGCTATCTTCGCACTGTCTTTCACAGACTGCTCAGCAGGGTCAATGAGTGTTATGTGCATTGCGCCGTCTTTTTTGAGCGTATCATGAATGTACTGCTCAACCTTGCCAATTTTCACAGGATCCATACTCATAATTACTCACATGTATTTATTAATCTTCAACTCCACTAAGAACTGGCTAACTTTCATCAGCCCTGCCGCTTCCAGAAATTATGAATTAATGAGAAAGTAATTAATTGATGTAGCGGTGTTCTCTTTTTTCATAATTTATAAATGGGTTGTCATTATGGTCCAACTCAATAGGGATTATATCATCTATTATATCTTAACTCAGCAAAAAACCTTCATATTCTTAATCTAATCATCAAAGATAAATAATTCATCAATTCTTACTCCCAAAACCCTGGCGATATCATGAGCTAATTTTAAAGATGGGTTATACTTCCCCTTCTCAAGAAATACTATAGTCTCCCTTCTCACCCCTACCTTTATCGCAAGCTCCTCCTGCGTCAGGTTGTGCCTTGCCCGAAGTTCCTTGATTTTCGTTTTCATTCAAATCACACTTCCTTTATTGTAGTGCCATCGGAGTATAATCCATGAAAACATTCCAACAAAAAGGACCGTAGAATATATATCCTTAAGTTCTACACTCAATGACCAGAGTTTGTCTGCCCAATACAAAATTGTTACCGCAAGCAAAACAATCCAGAATGCAGAATATCCTGCCTTTTCATTTATCCTTGCAACCCTTTCATCCACCACTAAATCTGTTTTTGGTTTCATTGACGCGCATAACGCCATAACAAACATAATCACGCCTGCAAGAACCAACCCGCCCCCGAAGAAAGCCGCAGCTCCAAAAACTGCCTTAAACATCAGCATGGCAGCGCCCAGCAAAATTGACACCAAACTTATCCCAAAAAATCTTAAAACATCCTTGTCTTTTCGTATTTTCATTTTACCGATCTCTCTTATCATAATAAAACAAAGAGACAAGGCACACAAGAAGCGACCCGCCAAAAAGACCAACAAATGCAGGAGCAAATAACTCAACACTGCCTGTTAGGTATATATACGCAATTGCAGCAACTCCGAAAAAGATAGTGTATGCAAAAGCATTCCTTGTCGCTTTGCCTGTATTTTCTTCCATCCTCTCATCATTTGCATTATGTGTCGCAAAATAAGGGATAAAACAAATAAACCACAAAAACGCAGTTTTCCCCTCAACAAAATACAGCAGGCTCACAATAGACAAGAAGCCCAGATACCAGAGTATATTTTTCATTCTACATCACCTCTTTTATTGACCCACAAATAACATATTCCAAAAATAATTGCCATACCAATGATTCCTGTGCCTGTTGCCTGTGAAACATCCTCAAACTGAATCCACTCATTTGAAGAAGCAAAACCTATTGCGAGCAACCAGTAAAGAGACAGATAATATGCGCAAGCTGCCGCGCGATTCATTGTCTTCTTTGATCTCTCGTCTTCAAAAGGGAATCCCTTTTTCACATCAAAATATCTTCTCTTTGCAAAGGGAATCATGAATAAACCAATTATCGCTATAATTCCGATTGGTAAAATTATGTCTATGGTTTCTCCTTTAGCAATCTGTGTGCCTGCAAACAGCAAAGAAGATAGTATCACGATTGCTGTTATTATTCCTGCCAATACAACCCTTGTTTTATCTTTCATTTTTCTACCTGTTATTTATTTCTAACACTATGTTATATATTTATAACATTCAAGTATATAAATGTTTCGTTTTATTCTCACACAAATTCAGAAACCGTCCAAAGATTTATAATATCCTCTTTTCTATAAAATAATAAAGGAGATGTTAATTTTATGAAAGGATTATTTGGTCTTGGGGTTAAGCTTTCCGGGAAGCCCAATGTTGCCCTTTTTATTGACGGGCCAAATCTGCTTCGCAAGGAGTTCAACATTGATTTGAACGTCATTAAGGAAAGAGTTGGAAAACACGGGAGGATAAGGCAGGCACAGG
>DAOVKX010000102.1 GCA_030631505.1 Candidatus Nanohaloarchaea archaeon | reverse complement strand
TAGTTCAATTATTCCGTCGGGAACTTCAAAGACAAATTTTTCTGTGCCGTCTTCATCTCTAAATCTGCCTAATAATTTAAATTTTTTCATGGTTGCTAAAATACAAACGGAGGAGGTGGGATTCGAACCCACGAGCCCGATTAAGGGCGACGGATTAGCAATCCGCTCCGTTAGACCACTCCGGCACTCCTCCTTTTCTACTTTATTCTACTACATTTCCTACCCTTTCGCAACCACCAATCCCCAAATTTCTTTTGTGCCAGCTTGTTTTAAAACCTTAGCAGCTTCGGAAAGTGTAGCGCCGGTTGTAAAAACATCATCTATTAAAATAATAGTTTTTTCCTTAAGCAGATTTTGGTTTTCACCGATGCATTTTTTGACGAATTTTGGATTTATTTCAAAGATATTTTTAATATTGGCTCTTCGAGTTTTGTGGTCTTTAATTTTTACTTGAGGAGTAGCGAATCGAGTTCTTTTGATGACTGCAGTTTCCAAAGGTATTGAAAAATACTGGGCAACTTCTTTGGCTAAAAGTTCTGCCTGATTAAAGTCTCGTTCCCGCAATCTTTTTTTATAAAGCGGAATTGCCACCACAATAGCATCGTGTTTAACGCCGGGTATTAAACACAAGAGTTGGGAGAGGGGTTTGGCGAGTTCTTTGATGTAAAGGTATTTGAATGCTTTGATTAGTTCTTTGACCAAGGCATTAGAATAGGGGGTGGCCCAGATTAATTTATCCAAAAAATATTTTTCTGCACATTTTTCACAGATTTGACTGGGAGCAACAGGCCTGTCGCAGAAAGGGCATTTGTTGTTTTGAGCAATTTCAATTTTATTAAAGCAAGAGTCGCAAAGATAAGTCCCGGTCTTGTTGCAGCCAAGACATTTTTTAGGGAAAAATAAATCCAGAACAGATTTTCTAATAGCTTGAAACATAGGATTAATCTTAACACAGGAATTTTTAGTTAGGCAAATTGAAAAGGCACCCACCGTTACCAGCAGATGCCTTTAAATGTTGGTTTTGAGATTAATTAATGGTTAGCAGTCTGAATTTAATAGTTATATCCTCATCATGAGGAATATCTTGATGAAATACCAAGGTTAATTCAGATCCCTCAATAACAGATTCAGGAATATCAAATATAATTCTTAAAATAAGGGTTTGATTCCGCTCAAAGAAACCAGCACTACTGTCACCAGTATAATCATCAAAGCATGCGCCCGTAAGCCCGAAAAGATTTATTTTGTATGCCTCATAATTCCCATAGCGGAGCCCGAGATAATCTTCTTTTTCGTAAGTTTCTCCAGAACTTGATTCTACTTTAAAGTCCTCATAGCAATTGATAACTCGAAGGGGTGCATCTGTTTCATCAGCAATATATGTGACCTCGTATTTAAAGATTAGAAACTTTCCGTATGCTTCGTATTCCAAGTCAGGAACATCCTGACAAAGAGATTTAAGGATTTTCTCAGTAGTTACAGAAAGAAGAGTCATCTTCCACATATATGTTTCAGCGGTTACCGGGGCGCCATAGTATTCAACCGTAACCTCACTTATCACCGTAGGCTTATCATTGTTATCATTGTCATCAATAATCTTGGGGATATTCGGACTGTAAGGATTTTTTACTTTCTTACAACTAACCATAAAACCAAGCAGTAAAACTGCTAAACCAAAAATAAAAAGAGTTTTTAAGGTTCTCATTTTTTATCACCTCTAAGCTATTCTAACATATATGAATAAAAATGTCAAGCAATAAAAATAGCCCTGACGCAACATCAAGGCTATTTTAATAATAAGATTATATTTTATCTTTTCGGAACAACATATAATTGAATAAATTTTGCTGTGAATTCAGTTTTATCTTTGATATTTTCTTTAGCCCTTGCGCTGATTTTATCGCCAACCTTGAGTTTAGTAGCCGGTATTTCAATTAGTTTCGCAATTTCCAAATCAAAGGCGACGATTTCGGTTGAACTAGTAATCGTGACTTTAACAATCCTAGTTTTCCATTCTTCGGGTAAAGCATATAGGTCTTGGACAATTGTTTCTACGAGCAAAACACCACTTTCCCTTTGAATTTCAATTATTTTTCCATCAATGCTAACCTGTTCTTCTGACGCAGGAAAGTAGTAATCTACAATCCTTTTATATTTATTAGCCCCAATATTAAAACCCACTTTAAGGCAAATCGCGCCAACAACCATTACTATTATTATGAATATGATTATGGTAGGGATGAGATATGTTTTTTTCTGTTTTGTTTTCTTCATAGTTTTATCTATTTAATTATTATGTATACTGCTACTATGTATTATACTCTGTATTAGAAGCAGAAACAAATTTCAAGCTGTGGATAACTCTTACTTGCTTGACACCGTTGTTTTATGGTAAAATAAAATAGAATCAAATACAAATATTATGATTAAATTTCGATTTAAAATCATAGTTGAAGAAGGAAAGACAAGGAAAACATCTAACCTGGGTGCAATTTTATCAGTGATTGTCTTGAGTATTTTTATTGGCCTGGGCATCCATCTGGTTTTTGCCGGAAATCTTTATATTAATCCGACTAAGGAAGCGCCTTCAGGAAATACACCTAAGCCAATTAATATTGGTTCTGATTACCAAATTAAACAAGGAGAGTTTTATGTAAATGAGCTATTTCAGAAAGATGATACTTGGGCGCTTTACGAAAGCGGAAATGCAATTTTTACCCAAGATGTATATGGCGCCATTATCGCAGAAGGAGATGATGTAATAGCTTATAATTACATGCAAACTTTTGGAGATCTGGTGGTAGATGGGCATATTCATGCCCCAAATCAGGGCTGGGAAGATACTATGGAAGCGAACAAAACGCAGACGGGCAGCTCAGGCAAATGGGAAACCACCATTTCTTGTAAG
>DAOVKX010000090.1 GCA_030631505.1 Candidatus Nanohaloarchaea archaeon | reverse complement strand
TTCAGAATTGTTGAAGGCGGCTCCGAAGACATCCAGATAGAAGCCTTTTTGGCGCAAGTTACTGTATTAGCCAAAAATAACGAACGACAGTGAGGAAATTTCTCGCGCAGGTAACTGTATTGAGCAAGAAAATCTAAAAAATTCCCTTGGAATTTTTGGATTCTAAAGAACCCCAGGTTCTTGGAACCTAAAATCGTAGACTTTTAATGTCTTAAAAACTGAAAGTTTTTAAATATATATTGTTCTTTTTACAATAAGCTTTTATGTGGACGCAAAAATATGCGCCGGGTTCTCTGGAAGAATTTGCTGGGAATAAGACTGCGGTTCAGGCAATGCTTAACTGGGCAAACACATGGGAAAAACAGACCAGAAAATCCATGCTTCTTTTAGGCCCGCCAGGAACAGGCAAAACAACACTGGTTTATTTGTTGAGCAAGAAGCTGAATTACAATCTTGTAGAAACAAATGCAGGGGATTTTAGAACTGCGAAAGCGCTAAAGGAAGGATTTGGAAGCGCCCTGCAACAGAGGTCACTATTTTACAAAGGTAAAATAATCCTGTTTGATGAAATTGATGGAATTTCAGGAAGAAGCGATAGGGGAGCTGCAAAGGAAATAATAAGAATTATAGAGTCCTCCAGATACCCTGTATTCATAACAGCAAATGATTCAAATAAATCAAGCGTCAAAGCACTGAAA
This sequence comes from Candidatus Nanohaloarchaea archaeon, assembly GCA_030631505.1. GTDB lineage: Archaea > EX4484-52 > EX4484-52 > EX4484-52 > DAOVKX01 > DAOVKX01. The sequence continues at coordinate 2,914 of DAOVKX010000090.1, read as the reverse complement.
AAAGTTTCAAAAGTCGTGAAATTTGAAAAAGTAGAAAAGGATGAAATAGAAAAAATATTAAAATCCATCTGCAACAGGGAATCAATCAAATACGAAGACAAAGCAATAAAATTCATGGCAAGAGTTGCTGACGGCGATATAAAATCTGCAATAAATGACCTGCAGTCTGTTGCCATAGGAAAAGGCAGTTTGTCTTATGAAAACATTCATGCTAACTTCCGGGATTCCGAGAAACCCCTGCAGGACACTTTAAACATAATATTCAAGACACTAAATGCAAAAAATGCGGCCGAGGCGATGAACAACACTGAAAAACCTCCTGCCGAAATTCTGCAGTGGGTGCGGGAAAACATCCCGCGGGAATATCTGAAGGCCCGGGATTTGTCAGAGGCGTATGATGCGCTTTCAAGAGCAGATGTTTTTTGGGGTAGGATAAGAAAACGGCAGTATTGGCGGTTTTTGGCATATGTCTCACAGTTGATAAGTGTTGGTGTTGCGCTTTCAAAACAGGAAAAATACTGTAATAAAATTATCACTTATAGCTACCCATCCACAATTGCTCTTTTTGCAAGAACGAAATTTCAAAGGGCTAAGGAAAAGGGGATTACAGAAAAACTTGGCAAAGAACTTCACTGCTCAAGAAAAGTTGCAAGACAGTACCTGCCTCTTTTAAGATTAATTGAAAGAAATGAGCCCGTAAAGTGGGAGATGATGAAAAAAGAGCTGGAATTTAATTAACACTGTACTGTTTTTTTATGTACTCATTTTCCCTTTCCAGAGTTATATTAAAGCCATACCCTCCCAAAGGCAGTTTTTTATAATCCACATCCAGTTGGATTTCCTGTGTCCATAACAGTTTTTTCTGCTGTTCTATCACAACATTCAGGTCATCTTCAACATTAGAAGAAGTTAAAACAACGTCTTTTAGTGAATTTTCAACCTCCTTCTCCATCCATATAATGTTGCTGCCCTGCATTTCAGGAAGATTTATTATCCAGTCCTGTGTTAAACACTCATATACTGTAAACAGCGCTATTGTTATCACTACAGCGCCAATAACAAAAAACTGCCCTTTTTTCATAAAACTTCACCAACTGCTTTTATGAAAATCAGAAAATCTCTGATTTTTGCAATTTTCAAATGTATCACCTACCTCTCATTTGAAAATCAGGGATCTTCTTTGAGAAGTCCCAAAAATTACAAAGTAATTTTTTAGGAGTTAATCCTGCAATCTTCAACTTACATCACCAATAGTTAAGTTGGAGATGAGAGGAAATTTTATATTTCCGAATCATCTTCAACTTACTTCACCACCTAAAAAATCCTTTCAGGATTTTTGGGTTCTGAGGAACCAAAGGTTCCTGGAATCCATAAATTACCTTGTAATTTATTAGATCCCAAAAAACGCACAGCGTTTTTTTAGGAATAACAAACATTAGTCATGATCACAGTTCCTGTTAATTTCCCTCTTTTTTATATGTTGTACCATGTTCTGAGTTCAATCAGGTATGGCTGATAAAAATCCTCACTGACGCTGAAAATTGTGCTTGTTGAAACAGTTGTTTTGTAGCTTCTGCTTGTAGTGAAAAGTTCATCCTCTTTATCTGACGCAAACACAATTAGTGATTTTAATAAATGCCACTCATCATCTGCGCATATACTTGGGAGTTTAGCTAACCATGCAGTTCTTCCTCCTTGCCCCCCATAGTTTGCTATTGCTACAGCAGCGCGCCATTTTCCTTTTAAAGACCATACAGATCCCCCATAACTTTTTATGAGTATGATATAGTTTTCCGAACCAATCCTGACATAATCAAGGTCATAAAAAGGACCCTCTTCATTGTCTGTATAAAGGCCATTGCCTGTTTTGTCTATATATAGCATTGTGTATTCATTTTCATCAACGGGCTTGATGGTAACAACACAATATTCATGTGTCAAGTCTAATTTAAGTTTGCCGTACATATAAGTCCCTGCAGGTAGCAGGCCCAAAGCAGAAGAACAAGGAATCAAAGTTGGATCCTCATGTATTTCAATTTCTTTTATTTCCACACGCTTGTCATCACTGTCATCATCTTCATTTAACGTGGTTGTTTCATACCTTACATCTTTCTGCTCTGCGATTATGTATTCGGTTTTATTTGACAGCGAGTATAATCTGATATCGGTATCGTCATGAAAATCAATATCTAAATGATACTGGTTCTCATCAGGAACTATACGTATAAACTCTCCATCTGCATCAATTTCTTTTATTATGTAATATGTATCGGAGTTGGCGGGAACATTTATACGGGAACCAACTAATAAAGGGCCTTCGGCGACTTCTTCAAAAACCATATCTCCATCGCTGTCTATGTAAATTGTATTATAGTGGTTTCCGCTCCCGGTAGGGTCTACCACAAGGACTTTATAACTGTTGCTCCACACACACAAATCTCCGTTTTGGTAACTTCCTGTAACACTTATTCCACTGACATCATAACCTCCCGTTCCGCTGGCAGAAGTATCAGGTTTAATTCTGGCATTGTAAAATATAGTTCTTACAAAATAATTTTCTTTGCCTGCAGGAGGTTTAGTTAAAATAGTCTCTCTCTCATTGTCCATTATACCATATATATCTCCGACCCACTGTAAACCAAAAACATTTTCTTCAACACTGCCGACCTCTGATTTATCATCCAGGTCCGCAATATAGAGTATCCCCTTGTTTTCATCAAGAAATTCTGTTAAATTTTCTTCATCGAGGTCATCTCTGTACGCGGGGATAATCAGGACATTAAGTCTATACCATTCATTTTTGTTCGTGGTTACTCTTTTGAATTTAAATTTTGTTTCTCTTCCATTAATTTTTGTCGTCTTGAGGTTGTTTTCGTAGTTTGTCGTATCTGCATCACGAATCCCTACCCTTATT
>DAOVKX010000050.1 GCA_030631505.1 Candidatus Nanohaloarchaea archaeon | reverse complement strand
TATAAAGTAATAGAAACCGGGGCGGACAATAGCAGGTTAAGGAAGGTAATAAGTTTAATCAAAAAGGAAGTTGATATACTGACCTTTAGCGATATGACTGTAAAGCAGATAGCAGGTGAAACGGGATTAACGATTCAGAAAGCCGGACTTGCAAAAAGAAGAATGTATGACATCCCGTTTAAAATTATCAATCCTCGCGAAGAGAAAAAAATTATAAGTATAATAAAGAAGAACAATTTAGTATATACAAAGGGTGGTTTGTTTCACCATATTGCGACAAGCGATAAGGGCAAAGCAGTGAGGGCATTAACAGGATTGTTTGGAAAAAAACATGGAAAGGTTCAAAGCATAGGTCTTGGCGATTCGGAAAATGATTTTGATATGCTGGACTGCGTTGATTTTCCGTATCTGGTTAAACGACCTGATGGGAAATACGCATCAGACAGATACAAAAAAGCAGGAGGGATTGGCCCTTCCGGTTGGAATACGGCTGTAAAGGAGGCATTAAGATGATTGATTATCGCAAGGCGGAGTCATTGTACAGGAATTCGGTTAAAATTCTAAAAGGGGTTCAGCTGGGAAACGGCGGCTGTCTTGCAACACCAAAAGGCGAGAGATATCCTTATGTTTATCCAAGAGACCATAGCTTCTGCATACTGGCGTTTATTGATGCAGGTATGGTAAATGAGGCAAAGAAAGCGCTGAAATTCGTGTTCAGGGCTCAACTGGATTCTGGTGCATTTCCCCAGAGGTATGACACCCACGGTAAAAATGCGTCTTACAAACCCGTTCAAATTGATGGGACAGGGCTGATTCTGTTTGCATTTTCAGAATACATAAAGAAAACCAATGATTTGAAATTTGCCGAGGAGAACTGGGAGCGTGTTGAAAAGGCGGCAGATTATATTAAAGAGAATTTTGACGAGGCAAAAAGTTTAGTATTTACACCAAATTCAATTCATGAATTCCCGCCAATGGAAGAAGGTTTGGAGATATGGGCTAACTGTGCGTGTTCTGCCGCTGCAAGAGAACTCAATCACATAGCGAGTTTACTGAAAACAGAATTTAAACATTCTGAGCTGGCGGTTGAAATAAGGGATGGCATCACAAGAGATTTATGGAATTCAAGAGTTAACTCGTTTATCAAAACAGTACGGCTGAAAGAGTCAAGCTCTGTTGAAACAAACCCTGATGCAAGTGAAATCGCTATATCCGAATTTGGCATTCTTCCTGATACTGACGGGCGTGTGCGTTCTACTGTGAAAAGGATAGAAAAAAATCTCTGGAACAGGGAACTTGGCGGGATATGCAGATACCCGAAATACGAGGGTAGGAACAATGGCGGCTGGGGGCCATGGCCGCATTTTACGTTGCTGGTGTGCAAGCATTATATCAGGTTAAAAAACAGAAAAAAGGCAGATGAATACATGAACTGGGTTTTGAACGTGGCTTATAAAAACCAACTGCCTGAACATATATCCACAAAAAAAGAGTTTGAGGAATATGTTTCTGATTTTACAGAAGCAAGTTTACTGAGGAAGGACCGGGCTATTTTAATAGAAAATGCAAGGAAACACCCTATGTTTAAGAAAGGCATTGCTTATATTACTCTCCCTTTAACATGGCCGCATGCAGAGTTTATACGGGCATGGACATTGTATAAAAACACATTCAAATGAATTCCTATTCAAAACTACCAAAAACTTTATAAACTTTAAAAATGTATAATATATCTCATTAAGTTTCTTTAAAAACCCTGGATTAGGTGGGCGGAAACCGAAATTTTCTGTTTAAGGTATAGCACCTTGAGCTTTATTTCCTCCCACACCCAACCCTAATGAGTTAATTAATAGAGCTTTAGCAACCTTTAAAAAGATTGTGTCATTAGTTTCCGGTGAATCGCTGATAATCGATTCTTCCGCTAATGTCCTGTGTCGCGCCTGCACTGCGGAAGACAGGATACATGGATTTTCAGCAAAGCAGGACATCAGAAAGATTTAAAAGTATTTGCAGAAATATAGGTATTGAAACAGGAATTCATTCTCATAATCAGCACAGCAATGCCGGTTGGGAATACCCACAAAAGACAGGAACTGTACCCTATATAGGTATATAGACAACAGAGCAGAATATATGCATTATGCAGCGGGATGGAGGAGCATGGAGTCCTCGTCGGGCTCATAACCCGAAGATCACAGGTTCAAATCCTGTTCCCGCTACCATTATATTTTCATTAACTATAAGAACCAAATCTTTGTACAGGAAATTCCCATAAACTTTGAAACTATATGAATCTGCATAAACTTCTTTTCTGATGATGAGCTATAATTCCGGATTCATAAATCTGGCAAAACCTCACCTGAAGTGGTAGGAAATTGCGCGAATTAACGCCAGATTTTTATTATTAATTACTCAAATTTAATTATGTCTGCTGTGTTAACGTTTAAATTTTTCAGGGAACTGCAGAAAAAAGAAAGGGATTCAAGGGAACTGCAGAAACTTGAACCATCTTTTTATTCCTCAGTGGAGGATTACCTGAACAGAAAGATGCGGCTTATGTCCGGAGGTTCGCTAAAAATTGCCGAGAGGCATGACATGGCCCATATCAAAGTTATAATCAGGGATATTTTCAACAGGCGTGAAAGAAAGGTGCTGGAAGCTGCCCTTTTAAGCGTCCGCTCGGACATAGAACTGGAAAATGCACTGCCTGAAGAAAAGATTTTATATAAGCAGGTAAGAGAGTCGCTGCTGGAATACAGGAAAAGTTTAAGTCCGCTACAGGATGATGAAGACGAAAAAGATACAGTGAATGAAGAAACAGCAACCAGAGAGCAGAGTACAGACTCGGGTGAGTTGGCGGAAGAAGATGAGCAGGACAGCAAAGAGAACCAGAAACCAGATGAAACAAAAGATATAAAAACTTTGAGATTAAAGTTCATATCTAGCGTCCCGGAGTTTGTTGACGAAAATTTACAAACATACGGTCCTTTTGAAGAGGGGGATACGGCAGATATTTCCGAGAAGTTAGCAGGAGTTCTTCTTAATCAGAGGAAAGCAGAGAAGTTATGATTATTTTGATAAATAATCGATTTACAAAGAATAAAAATAAATGGCGGAAATATGTCTGGAAAAAATACAGCTATGGAAGCACTTCAGGAGTGTTCGATAGAAAGTATCCAATCTAAAGAAGGTATGCCTTATACAGAGGCAAAGGAAAAATACGAAGATATTGTCAACCAAGTAAAACAAAAACATAGTAATCCAACTGTTAAAAATGTACTTGATGAAGTCCGTAATTATCTTAATAGTTAAAGTACCCTTTACAGAGCGACATGTGTGATATATTTTGAAAATTGTGGGATTAACATCCCTAACCTTCAAAACAGAAGTGGGTGAAGTCCTAAAAAATGCGTAGCATTTTTGGGGTCCTAAAATCAAGATTTTAAGATATTTGAAAATGGTTCGGAAAACAAGTTTTCCTTCCACTTCCAACTTGGCTATAGGTGATGTAAGTTGAAAGTTCCAAAAGAAGTTAAAAGGCATTGTCCATTTTGCAAGAAGCACACGATTCATGCAGTGGATAGAGTGAAGACTGCAGGAAGGAGAAAAGGCAGTGCTTTGAAGGGCGGCGAGAGGAGAAGAAGGCCGAAGTTAACCAAAGGTTATGGAGGTTCACCTTATCCTAAGATGGAGCATGGAGTCAAGTATGGCGCAAAATCCAGCCAGAAAGTCATGCTGAAATACACATGCAAGGAATGTAAAAAATCGCACCAAAGCGCGAACCCTAAAAGAGCAAAGAAGTTCGAAATTGTTAAATAGGTGGTATTATATTTAGTTTAAGGGATATTTCATAATTTTTATTGGTTTATAGATAGAATTGGTTAATTGGTGGTAACAATTACAGGAAAATTTTTGAAGTTGAAATGCGGGAAATGCAAAAACGAGCAGAATGTATACAACAAGCCGGCAACTCAGGTGAAATGCCTGGTCTGCGAAACTGTTTTTGCTGAACCTGTTGGCGGAAAGACAAAAATAAAGACGAAAATATTGAAAGTTCTGGAGTAAGTGAATAGTGAATGAAAATAACAATATCTGGAGGAGCTCAAGGAATGAAAATAGGTAATTTAAGAAATAGTGGTTTAGATGAGGTTTACAGAGTAATAAAAGAAATAGATAAAATCAAGGAAAAATTAGAGGATTATACAGAAAATGTATTAAATCCAAGAAGAGGTATTGTAAAATCAGTTGATTTGGTCAAAGTAAGGCCTGGTGGTGCAAACCTACTGACAGGAGTAATAGATGCCAAAAAAATTGATGTAGAAGTTGGAGATGACATATTCAAATATCTGATTGGTCAAAAAATGAATATAGAAACTGGCGAAGAAGTTTTAATAACGACTCGGGGTGTTTATAAAAATCAGATAAAAATACCCTCAAAGAAAGTTTGTATAACACCAAATAAAGAAGGAATTTATGATTATTTGGCACTAGAGATAAAAGAATATTCAAAGAGAGCCGAACCTGATTCAGAAACTAAAAATGAAGAACCTAAATCATTTCTCAATAGATTCTTTGGAGGAGTTTTTAGTTAATACTTTGTTAATGTTGATATTATGATTCAAAAATACAAAAAATATCCTGAAGGGGATGAAGTCGTTATCTGTACTGTCAAAACAATAAACCCGAACAGCATTCTGGTTGAACTTGATGAATATGGGCTTAGGGGCATGGTCCATGTTTCTGAGGTTGCAAGTACATGGATCAGAGACATAAGAAAATTTGCAAGAGTCGGCCAAAAAATTGTTCTTAAGGTTTTAAATGTTGACAGCTCACGCAATGTAATCTATCTTTCCTTAAAGAGAGTCAAGCCGACCAGAAGGAGGCAGAAGCTCTCGGAAGTGAAGAACGAGAAGAAAGCAGAGAATTTTCTTAAAATCGCAGCCAAAAAAATAAATAAAGAGCCCAGTGAAATATACAGCAGGATTGGATTTGAACTTCAGAAGAAATTTGGTTTAATGTATTCTGCTTTTGAATTGGCCCTTTCAGAGGGAAAAGAGGCGCTGGTGGCTGAAGGGATTGATTCGGAATGGTCAGGTGCAATAGCGGAAGTCGCAAAAAAGAACATAAAGCCAAAAGAAGTCAAAATAAAAGCCACACTGATTTTAAAATCATATGGGCCAAATGGCCTGAAGGCAATAAAAGATTCGTTAGATATAAAAAAGAAAGGAGTAATAATAAGATATATCGGAGCCCCAAGATACTCGCTTGAAGTTACGGGCAATGATTACCCTGATTGTGAAAAAACGTTTAAGGATGTGGAGCAGAGCATAGAAACCACATTCAAAAAATATGGCGGGGAAATGGAGATAAAACGGTAAAAACATGATTAAAAAATGCTCAAAATGCGACATTTATACATTGAAGGAACAATGCCCCACGTGCGGCACAAAGACAAAAAACCCGGACCCTCCAAAATTTTCACCAGAGGACAAATATGGCTCCCAGAGAAGAAAAATGAAAAAGATGAGATTTAAAGACGATTAAAATTACAAAGGAAATAATAAAAGAACAAGACGATAAAGTAATATGTAACCATTTCGACGATAAAAAATTGAGGAAATATGCAAAAAGTATTTTATAAGAATCCTGAGGATGAACAAGAGCCAAAAACAGGATATAACTTTAATAATTGATTCAAGAGGTTTAGAAAATGACCCAGACAAGAGTTGAATACTTAAAAAACCCAAAATTAAAAAACCCTATTTTCATAGAGGGCCTGCCAGGCATTGGGTATATAGGAAGGAATGTGGCGAGTTACCTTATTGAGGAACTTGGAGCAGTAAAGTTCGCCACCCTGCATTCACATTACTTTCCGCCTGTTGTGCTTTTGGATGAGAACAAGACCGGAGAGATAAGAGAACTGAAAAATGAGTTTTATTACTGGAAAGCAAAAAAGAAAAACCAAAGAGACATGATAATCCTTATAGGCGACTCGCAAAGCATGGACCCTAAAGGGCATTATGAAGTTGTTCTTGAGATTTTAAAGGTTGCCACAAAGTGCAGGTCAAAAGAGATGGTAACTATTGGCGGTTTTGGCACCGGAGACTTAAAGGATGACAATGTGGAAGTTTTTGGCGCTGCAGTTGAGCCGGAGGTTATTAAAAAATTCGGGAAATTTGGAGTGAGGTTTAAGGATACAAATATAGGTCAGATTATAGGCGCATCCGGGCTGCTTATAACTGAGGGGCACAGGCAGGGTATAAAGGGCGTCTGCTTAATGGGTGAAACTTCAGGGATGTTGCTGTCGGATCCAAAAGCAACTGAAGCAGTTCTGAATGTTTTAACAAAATATTTGAATGTAAAACTTGATATGAAAAAACTTGAAAAACGAGTCAAGGAAACAGAAAAAGTCATAGAAAAAATAGAAAGCCTTCAGAAGCGGCTGATGGGTGGTGGGGTCAAAAAGCAAAAACCAAGTGATGTAGGTTATATTGGGTGACTTATTCTTACAAAGACAATAGCAAATTTTATGAAAATTGAATACAACACAAAGAGGTTGGTTTTATGAATGTTATATACAACAGATTTGAAAGGGCAAGAATTATAAGCGCAAGAGCGCTGCAAATATCCATGGGCGCTCCCCCTTTAATCAGGACATCTGGAACAGATGCAGTGGAAATTTCAACAGAGGAGTTTAACAGAGAGGTTATACCCATTACTGTTGTCAGAGAGTAGAAGGTGTTGGGCATTATTGAATATCTGCATGCGAAAAAAATTTTGGACAGCAGAGGGAAGCGGACAATTGAAGTTGATGTTAATGGTTTTAAGGCGGCATCCCCAAGTGGAACAAGCACAGGAACTTATGAAGCCGGAACACTGGATGCTGATAAATCAGTAAAAATCGTAAACGAGAAACTGCAGCAACTTGTCGGGATGGAGCTTGACCAGGATAATATAGATAAAGAACTGGAAAAGATTGACGGGACAGGTAATTTTTCAAAAATAGGCGGCAACACGGCAGTTGCGGTGTCTTTTGCTGTTTACAGGGCAATCGGCGCAAAAAAAATAAAAAACAAATTCCCATATCCTCTTGGCAATGTATTCGGCGGCGGCGCTCATGGCGGGAAAACAGACATACAGGAGTTTCTGGTTATACCACTGAAAGCAAAAACCATGAAAGAAGCTGTTGAAACCAACAAAGAAGTTTATGACAGGATGAGAAACGAGTTGAAAAAGCACTGCGGCTCTGTCAGGACGAATTATGAGGGCGCGCTTACTGCCCCGCTGTCTGACATCAAATTTTTGGATGTTTTGTCAGATATAGCAGAAGATTCAGGAGTTCGGCTTGGTCTGGACATTGCGGCGACAGAGTTCTGGAACGGCTCATTTTATAAATATAAAAAGCTTT
>DAOVKX010000053.1 GCA_030631505.1 Candidatus Nanohaloarchaea archaeon | reverse complement strand
GAATCAGTTTGCTCCAAATAAGTTGGTTGAAGCAGTTGCCAATCAGGGCTTTGAGCCGATAATTGGTGTAGGTGAAAAGAACCTTGACGAGCAGAGTGACGTGGATGTATATATGGCTGTTCACGCAATGGAAGCGGTTTACAACAAACACATAAATACAATCGCACTTGCAACAAGAGACGCCGATTTCCTGCCTGTGCTCCAGAAAGCAAAAGCAATGGGAAAAGAAGTGATTGTTGTAGGCAGGAACCCTGGCTTTTCCAAAGCACTGCAACATTCCGCTGATTATGTAATAAACTTAGCCAATGTTTAATTAGTTCTTGTGAGCAACAAGTTTAAATAATTTATTTTGAATATAAATAAAATGGGAAAATATATAGAGAACTTATACAAACAACTAAAACTTACAAATCACAAAATAGGTATAAATTATGAAGAGTATGATGAATCAAAAATAAATCATATTAATTTCATAGATTCAAAAATAAAAAAATATTTTGTGTGCGGGGATAATTTGGAAAACCCATTGCCACCTTACGATGAGGAACATCCTGCGGCAATATGTGGATTAATAACAAATTTTATGAATGAACAATATTTAGTAATTGCATCAAAATCTCATTCTCCAGAAACATATGGTGTGTGGGGGTATGAGGTTTTTAATGTTCAAAATGTCAACAAGAAACTAGGAGAAATATATAAATTTACTAAACATTTCTTTAAAGAAAAAGAGGAACATGTCATCACAACAGAGGTAAAAACAGCAAAAGATGATATTACTTTAAACGACTTCCTCCGTAAAGGATTTGCAGATAAGGAACTTGGATATGTCGTTGAAGAAAAACACTTTATTGCCGGGTAAACATCTCGTTTCCTAATCTGTTAAGATTTGGGAAATAATCCGCTATTTCTGTGAAACAATAAACATATAAAGTTAAATTTACAAGTCGGATTTATGTCTGAAGATTATTTGAACCAACTTAGAGTTCCTATTGAGCCCGAAAAAATAGAGGACATAAAATCTCTTGTAGACAGCTATGGCGGACCCGAAAACGTACATAAGCTATCTGAACTTTTCAAGAAAAATGAAACAATTATTTTACTAACAGAAGAGGTCTGTGCTACAGGAAAACAAACAGGTGTTTATTTTAAACATCCTGCCAATGTTTTTGAAGATGAACTTTATCCTCTTGATGGTCAAAAAATACTAAAAAAATACAAATATTCAGACGCATGTGCAAGAGCCTTATCAGAATATATGCAAAAAATTGGTCTTTCTTTAAGAGAACAAAGTCTGGAAATAGACAAACCCCAAAGCGGAGACATAATTAGAGATTCAGATGAAAGGATTTATCTTGATTTTAAAGATACTTCAATAGGTTTAGTTCACTATAAAGACTCTGATGGTTTGTTTAAAAAACTGGAATCAAAATTAGGAAAACTATTCACTGAAATTCCATTAAATCCTGAATCTTAAGATTGCGCCGATTCCGCCCAGTTGCAAAAACTGCGCTCCTTCCGGCGTGTCTGCGGAGATTATTTCATAATTGCCGCCCATCTGGTCTGCTTTGTCTTCCAGCTGCTCAAATATGTCTGCCTCTTCAATGTCTAATTTTCCCCCACATTCAGGGCATTCTTTTGGCAGGTTTTCCTTCTTCATTGTTTTTTCCAGTTTTAAGCCGCACGAACAATTAATTATATAATGCTCCATAGGGAACTCCTCTGACACCATAAGTGTCTCAACAGCGCCCAGATTCAACGCCTTTTCAACTTCAAAAACGCCATATGAAACCAGTCCGTCATCCTTTTTCAAATGCTCAAGAAAGTCCTTAAGCAGTTTTTTCTCTTTCATAACAGAAGCTTCTTTTAATAAATCATCTGAACGTTCAACAAGCTCTGTTAATCCTTCCTCACCCGAATAACCCAAATCCTTCACTCCAAGGATTTTCTTTTTTAACGCCTCTGATAAAAAATCTTCTTCCAAAAATCTTTCTTTTAACGGTCCGGGACCGCCGATAATTATTCCTTTGAGGTCTTTCTCTTCGGAAAACAGCTTTGTGCTGAATTCTCCAACCTGTTTCATGAAACTCAGAAGCAGGCCGCTTCGCACCCTGGAATATCTGGCGGCAGACTGCCCGCCCTTTCCTGTTTTTCCCGGAACCAGAGAATCCATTGTCTTTTTAACTAAAATGGCCTTTCCCCTTAAAAAGGCAATTGCTGCATTGTTTGTATCAAATGTTATCAAACCGTAAATTTCCTTTTCCCTTATCTGGTCTCTTAATGGCTCCAGAATAAATGTCTGGTCGCACCTGTATGTCCGAAACTTTATCGGCTCAGGCGGTTCAAACTCCCATAACTCTATGTCCTGCATACCCTCTTTCTCAGATATATTCCCTGAAAAAAACACAACACCGTTCTCCGGCGTCCTTTTGTAATGCTTCAGTCTCTGCTCTATTTTCGCAAGAGCGCTCAGAACATTTTTCCGCGTGGTTTTTGACTTAATATTTGATGCAGTACCGCCTTCCTGCTTAACTAAAGTATTTATCTCATGTATATTGTATCCCGAAGGAACATAAATGCTGACTAACTCTGTGTGCCTTCCGCGGATTTTTTCAAGTTTCTTTATTAATTTTTTCAATTCGATTTTTGTCATTGGCATGAATCACACCTAACACTAATACTATGTGGTAATTTTATAAATATATTGAGTGTGTTGCATAAGCAGTCCCAATATTTAAATAATTTATTCTCTATATGTTTTATATGATAGATAGAACTGAAATAAAAGATATCGTAAACAGGTATGAACCTGAGAAATTCCATGTAACGATATTTGGTTCTCATTCTGCTTTAGAACTTGGAATGTCTGCCAAAGCCCACAAAGTCCCTACAGTTCTGATAGCTCAGGAGGGTCGGGATGAAATATATACGAGAAATAGCCACCTATATGATAAGATTATAACTGTAGAGAATTTCAGGGATATATTAAACGAAGAAATTCAATCCGAACTTATAGATTTAAATTCAGTGTTAGTCCCTAACCGGTCTTTTTCTGTTTATGTAAAAAGTGAGGAAAAACCGAGGTATGATGAAATCGAGAATGATTTTAAAGTTCCTGTTTACGGACAAAGAGGAATATTGCGTGCTGAGGACAGGAATGATGAACACAGCCAATATGAACTTTTGAAAAAGTCAGGTGTAAAGATTCCCAAAGAATTTAAAAAACCATCTGATATCGACAGGCTTTCAATAGTTAAAGTCCAGCAGGCAGGTAATGATTTGGAAAGGGCATTCTTTTATGCTAAAGATGAGACTACGTACAATGATGAAGCTGAATTGTTATTGAAAGAGGGATTAATTGATGAAAAAGGATTAAACGAAGCCAGGATAGAAGAATTTGTTTTGGGTCCGAGATTTAATGCTAATTTTCATTTTTATGGTTTGAGGGATGTGTTCAATGATTATGATTTTGTTGGATGCTCAGACAGAAGACAGGTCAATCTCCAGGGCTTTTTGAATCTGACTGCAGATGTTCAGATGAAACTGAAAGAATTAGGTGTTCCTGTTCTTAATGAGGAAATAGGACATTACGGAGTCACTATAAGAGAATCAAAACAAGAGTTACTCTATAATGTTGCAGAGAAACTTTTCAATTCAGATTATATCAAGGAAATGTATCCTCTGGGATTAATTGGTCCCTGTGGCATACAGGGTGCTATCAGGTATAATCCTGAAGTATTTCCTGAAAAGAAAGAGTTGGAGTTTGTTGTTTTTGATTTGAGTCCCAGAGTCCCGGGCGACCCTGCAATTGGACCAACATCACCTGAAATGAGAAATTTAAGTTTAAAATACAATGAAAAAATTGAAGACCCGCTTGACCTTATTGTAATGGAATTAGATTATGCCAGAAGGAATAACAAACTGGCTGAGGTTGTGACTTAATCAGATTCCAACAACAATATTATATATTTTATCACTTTTTTCTAAGAAAGTACGTAACTCCTATTTTGTGAATTTTTTTCTTTATACCACCATAGCTGAATTTTGCACAACATAAAACATTAATAAACTTCTGTTCATAATTCTTAACATTAAAAGAGGTATCAACCAAATGTCTTTCAAAATGCCGAAATTGGGGAATAATTTGAAAGTAGTGATACTGATATTCATAGCGTTATTATTTTTAACAGTATATAATTTAGTGCAGGGAGGTAATAAAATGGAAAACAGAGTTGCTGTAATTGAAACCAATCATGGCGTTATGGAAGTGGAATTATTTGAAAAAAGAGCGCCGATAACAACAAAAAATTTCATTGATTTGGCAAACAAAGGATTTTATGATAATCTTAAGTTTCACAGAGTTATCAAAGACTTTATGATACAGAGTGGCTGTCCAAAAGGTGACGGAACTGGCAATCCTGGCTATACCATTAATGATGAATTTCACCCTGAACTTAAGCATGACAAAGCAGGTGTTCTATCAATGGCTAATGCAGGGCCAAACACAGGTGGAAGCCAGTTTTTTATAACATTAGTTCCCACATCATGGCTGGACAACAAGCATTCTGTCTTCGGGCAGGTAATAAAAGGTGAAGATGCCTTAAAAGAAATAGGAAACGTGCAGACAGGCGCAAGAGACATGCCGGTTAATCCAGTGATTATAAAGAAGATAACAATAAGATAAATTTATCTTTCAGTTGAGAGTTAAAAGATTAATATTATACTTATTAATCCTTCAAGACTCTGCTATAGTAAGGCATTTCGAAGATTAAAGCAGGCAGGTTCCTGCGACGCCGGGGCTAAACCTATTGGAAACTGATATCCATTTTTAAATTCTTTAATTTTATATCTTTTGCTTTACTGAATTTTATTTCCATGGCTTTACCCGTTCCCTTAATATCATCAAGTATTTTTTCAATTTTATTTTTTGTTTTGGAATCGCACTCTATTGTCAGTTTAATCTCCTGCTTCAGCGACTTGTTGTTGTCTGATTTGAATTTCCTTATTTCTGCTATTATTCCAACCAGCAAATCTCCAAGTTCTTCAGCTTCTTTATCCTCAACTTTTTTGTCATATACAGGCCATTTTGAAACATGTATTGATTTTATTTTCTCTTTTTCCGTATAATAGGACCTGTAGATTTCTTCGGTTATATATGGCATAATCGGCGCCATCAATTTCAGTATATTCAGCAACGAATTATACAGCGCATATTGTCCGGATTTTCTTTCTTCAGACCCTCTTCTGTCAGGATTGTATAATCGGTCCTTTACAATTTCCATGTAGTTGTCACAGAATGTCCGCCAGAAGAATTTATCTACATTTAATCTTGTTTTGACATACTCATATTTTTCAAAGCTGTCTGTGCATTCTTTGATTAGCTTATTCAACTTTGATAAAAGCCATCTGTCGATTATAGTTAGTTTAGGTTTTTTCATTTTGTAGTCTTCAAGATGCATGAACGTAAACTTTGATGCATTCCAAAGTTTGGTTATAAGTTTTTGTCCTGTTACCAGGTCTTTTTCCTGATAATCTAAATCATTCCCTAATTTTGAGCCCGCGGCCCAAAATCTTAAAGCATCTGCCCCATATTTTTCTAAAACTTCTTTGGGTTGAACTCCGGTTCCCTTGGACTTTGACATTTTCTCCCCACCCAAAGTAACATAACCAGAAATCATTATGTCATTCCACGGAATTTCTTTCTCATGCAAGAAGGATTTCGAAATAGTATAAAACGCCCAGGTCCTGATTATGTCATGGGCCTGAGGCCTCAATGAATAAGGAATCTTAACTTTATTATTAATCAAACCCGAAGCAATTTGCGGAGTCAAAGAAGATGTTGCCCAGGTATCTAAAACCCTGTCTTCACCTTTGGCCCTTTCACCGCATTTGGGGCATTTTTTCTCTAATTGCAAGGGGTCAACAGGAAGCTCTCTTTCACTGGGCAAAATTATCTCGCCGCAGTTTTCACACCCCCAAACCGGAATAGGAACACCAAAATGCCTCTCCCTTGAAATGCTCCAATCCCATTCCAAACCGTTAACCCAGTTTTCATATCTTTTATACATGAACTTAGGATACCACTTAACTTTTTTACCCTGTGTGATTAACTGTTTTTTCTTGTCCAACAGTTTAATGAACCACTGCTCTGTTGTCAAGAACTCAACAGAGGTCCCGCATTTATCATGAACATTAACGATATGCTGAATTTGTTTTTGCTCTGTAATTAAACCCGCCTTTTCTAAATCATGCAAACTCTTTTTACGGGCATCTTTAATTTTCATTCCCTTATAGTCTCCAAAATTCAGGGTCCCATTTTCCTCTAAAATAGATTTCGGCTTTAGGTTATGTCTCTTAACAGCATCTGCATCATATTTATCCCCATAAGAACAAATCATCAGAACGCCTGTTCCTTTTTCAACCTCAGCTGACTCATCCTCCAAAACAGGAACTTCGAAATCAAATAAAGGAACTTTTGCTTTTTTTCCCACAAGTTTTTTATACCTTTTATCTTTAGGATTAACAAAAACAGCGACACATGCACCAAGCAGTTCAGGTCTCGTGGTAGCAATCAATAAGTCTTTTCCATCACATCTAAATTTCAAAGTTAAAAACAGACTATTTTCCTCTTTATCTTCTAACTCTGCCTGGGCGATTGATGTCTGGCATTCAGGACACCACAAAGTTGGAAAAGCTTTTTTGTATATATCACCCTGTTTAAATAAATCAATAAAAGATTTTTGAGAAACTTTTTGGGAATGTTTATCTATGGTAGAATAACGAATTTTATAATCGCAGGAGATTCCAAGGTCTTTATAATCCTGTATAAAATCAGGAGTCATCTCTTTCAATATCTTTAAGCACAACTCAATAAACTGGGCCCGGCTCATACTCTTACTTTTAATGTTATTTGTTCTCTCAACAAACTTCTCTGTCGGCAAACCATTATCATCAGTTCCAAAAGGATAAAAAACATTCCCATCAAACATTCTTCTAAACCTTGCTATAAAATCCTGTTGGGCATAAGAAAAAGCATGCCCAATATGCATCTTGCCTGAAAGATATGGCGGCGGCGTGTCTATAGAATATACTTTCTTTGTAGACTTACAGTCAAACTTGTATATGCCTTCCTTTTCCCAGAACTTTCTTAATCGCGACTCAACTTCATGAGGTTCATAGTGTT
>DAOVKX010000039.1 GCA_030631505.1 Candidatus Nanohaloarchaea archaeon | reverse complement strand
TTTGTTTTGCAAACTTGTGAAAGGGAGCAAAGAGGTTCCTTCCAAAGTTCTTTACAAGGACAAAGATTTTCTGGTCGTTATGAACCTGTTTCCGTACAATGTCGGGCATCTGGAAATTATACCTGTAAGGCATGTTGTGTGGCTGGAAGAACTTACTGAAGAAGATTATACAAAAATGTTTTCACTTCTCAAAAAGACAATTAAATTGCTTAAAAAAACATTAAATCCTCTGGCGTTTAATGTCGGAATAAACATGGGCGGCGACCCTTCAGGTGGCTCTATTGAGCATCTGCATATTCATATAGTTCCAAGATACAAAAGAGATTTCGGCTTTATGGAGATAACAGCAGACACAAAAGTGATGCCTGAGCCAATAAATGAGACCTTCAGGAAGCTGAAAAAAGATGCAGATGTTTTGAAAGGATAAAACAAACTATATAAACCAAGTTTTCTAATAATAAGTTATGAAATACGCGGGTTTCTGGAGACGGCTTTTGGCGGCGATAATTGATGGAGTTTTCTGCTTGCTGATTATTTTCCGGGGATATCCCATGCTTCTGGGTCTGGGAGCGTTTATAAATTTATTTTTGGTTGCGCATTATGGCTTTTCTATAGGCAAAAAAATCTGCGGGATTAAAGTCATTAATGTAAAAAAGTCTGATGCTCAATTTTTCATAGGCAAAAATCATGGCGGTATTGGATTAGTCAGCGCTCTGATAAGGGAAACCATAGGTAAGTTTGTGAGTGGAATGGTTTTAATGCTTGGTTTTCTGTGGATAGCAATTGACAGTAAGAAACAGGGCTTTCACGACAAAATCGCAAAGACTTATGTGGTTCATGATTGAGTTATAGTTTCTAATGGTTCGCTATGTTTTAGAATTTCTTTAAATATATCATATATATTTGAGGAGCCAACAGTATCGTTTAAAAAAATGCGAGCATTTGGCTCTAAGTTTTTATGTTCATGTGGCTCTTCTATTAATACATGTTTGCCGGTTAGCAAGAAATGATTGTTTAAATTCGCTCCTTTAAGTTTGCTTTTATATAGATAATAACACTTTAATTTACTTAAACTCTTGTGTACTTTTCCAATTTCTTTATCTTCAACCACTACACCTATTTTTACACCACTATCTAAAGCATTTTTATATGCTTTTAGTTCAAGCGGTTCTTCAAGATACATGTCTTCAAGAGAACCTGTGAATATGCTTACATGACCTTTTGCATTGTCAATTAAACACCGTGTTGCGTATTTTTTTGTTTCTAAACTATGTATACATACAACATTATTTTCGCTTTTTTCAACTGAGTTTTTTATAATTTGTTTAACCAAATCAAGACTGTCAAATTCTTTTGTGTCTATTGACATATAACAAGAAGAAAAATCAAAACTCATGCAAGATATATGAATCTTTAATTTTTCATATTTATGTTAGAATGATTTTTTCACTTTTGGGCAGAAGTTCTTTTTCGAATATATCATTTATCATTTTTCCATGTTTATAGTTGAAATGTGCGACGCTATCTATGTCCTTTTCTTCAATTGGAAAACCGCCTATTTCGTGAGGCTCTTTAATGAAGGTGTGGTATTCTCTGTTGACTATATAGAGATATTTATTGCCAAACACTTTGAAATTTTTAATAGTCTCTTCACTTAACCCAACTGAGAAAGGCATTGAGGAAGGCTGGTTAATCTTTGTTTCTTCTTTAAGCTGATATAGTGAAACATTACGCGGGTGTTTTTTTATGAATTTCATAAAATCTTTATCTTGTTCTCCGTATTTTTCAACTATAACATCTATATTGACCCCACGGTTAACTGCACTTTCAAGATGGTTCAGGATTTCTTTATCTTCCAGAAACAATTTATCAAACTCCTCTGTGAATATTTTTAGGTTATTGCCTGTTTTATCGATTATGTGTTTTAGAACGTATTTTTTGTGCGGTATTGTGCCAGCCCAAACACAGTTGATATGCTTATTACCTGAGTATGCTTTTTGTACCATATTTCTGTACTCTTTTTCTCGTTCTTCAGGAGTTAAATTATTGATGTCGTTTATGATTTTATTAAACACCGTGTAGAGACTCATATAGAAATATTATCAGAAAAAAATAAAAATCTATCTTATCACGTAAGGAATCAAATCAATAATGTCAGAAGCCATCAGACCTTCTTTGAGTTCTTTTGCGGCGATATCTCCCGACCGACCGCAGATGTATGCTGCTGCGCATGCCGCATCAAATGTACTGGCTCCTCCTGCCAACAATGCCCCGCATATTCCGCTTAGAACATCTCCTGTTCCGCCAACTGTCATGTATGGATTTCCTGTTTTGTTCAGTTCAGTTTTTTTGCCATCAGAAATTATGTCAATATGACCTTTAAGCAGGATTGTGGTTTTTAAGGTCTTTGTGGTTTTCTTTACAATGTTAGTCCGTCGTTCAATATTTTCATTAACTTTTATTCCACTTAAAGCGTAAAACTCGTCTGCGTGCGGGGTCAGGATGAATTTCTTTCCTGCAATTATTTCTTTTTTGCCTGCTACGGCCCTTATCCCTTCTGCGTCTATTACGGTTGGCAAGTCTGTTTTTTCCAGAAATTTGCAGACTGCTTTTACTGTTTCTTTTTCCCTTCCTATCCTGGAGCCAATTGCCAGTGCTGTCGCGCCTTTGGATAGTTCCAGCAGGGTTTTAATATGTTTTTTCTTTATGCAATCTCCTTTAAGCGGGACAGTTATCAAATCAGGGGAAAAACAGGCAGCTATGTCTGCCGGCCTTTCCGGCGCAGCAATTGTGACCAAATCAGTGCCTGACCTGTATGCGGCCAATCCTACAAGTGCAGGTGAACCTGTGTATTTTTTATTACCACCAATAACAAGAAGTCTGCCAGAGTCACCTTTATGGCACCAGAGTTTTCTTTTGATGTAACTTTTTTTCAGAATTGATTTTGTAATCATTTAATCACCAGAGGTTTCTAATTAAAGTTGGTTGTTTTTGCTTATATTTGTTAATATGGCTTATTATGAAAAACTATTAATACAACGTAAGTTATATCTTTTAACATGTCAGGCACATTCGATGCAATCAGGTTTCCTTCTTCGGAGAACGGAACGCAGATTTACAAGATGTTAATAAACGGGAAATGGATTGAATCATCCAATAAAAAAACATTTGATGTCAGGAATCCTTATGACGGCTCGATTGTCGGGCGCGTTCAGAAAGCGGCAAGGGATGATGCGGAAAACGCTGTGAAATCCGCATTTGATGCAAAGAAAAAAATTGCTAATATGAGCGCATATGACAGAGCGAAAATTTTAGATAAAATTGCGGATTTAGTTTCCGAACATAAGGATGATTTTGTTAATGTAATAGTTGCAGAATCAGGTAAACCTGTTAAGGTTGCTGGTGGTGAGGTTGAAGCCACAATTGAGAGATTTAAATTTGCAGCAGATGAGACAAAACAGATTACTGGAGATGTGCTGAAAGGGGATAATGTTCCCTGGCATCAGGAGAAAATAGGTATAGTTATACGGCAGCCTGTTGGTGTGGTTCTGGCAGTATGCCCTTTTAATTACCCTTTGTTTATAGGGACTGCAAAAATAGCTCCTGCATTGGCTGCAGGGAATTCTCTTGTTGTGAAGCCGGCAAGCGATGACCCTATCTGTTTGTTTATGCTTGCCAAACTTATGCAGGACGCAGGGTTGCCTGACGGCGTGCTGAACATGGTTTCCGGGAGCGGCTCTGAGATTGGTGATTATCTAATAAGTCACGAAAAGATAGATATGATATCTTTTACAGGTTCATCTGATGTTGGGAAGCATGCAGCCAAAATTGCCGGCATGAAGCGGCTTCAGATGGAGTTAGGTGGAAAATGTCCCGGGCTTGTTTTTGAGGATGCTGATCTGGATATGGCAGCGAAAGAATGCGTAACCGGCGCATTGAAATTTTCCGGGCAGAGGTGCGATGCTATAAGCAGGATTTTGGTTGCTGGGAAAGTTGCCGATGTTTTTGTTAAAAAAGTAGTGTCTGAAGTGAAGAAGTGGAAAGTCGGCAATCCAAAAGATTCAGATACTTTGATCGGTCCGATGATAAATGAAACTGCAGTTAAAAAAGTTGATGAACTTGTTGAGGATGCGAGGAAAAAAGGCGCGAAAGTTTTATTGGGTGGGAATAAAGGAAAAGGTTTGTTTTACCAGCCAACAATTCTGGACAAAGTTACCACTAAAATGAGGATAGCGTGGGAAGAAACTTTTGGCCCTGTTGTGACAATAATAAGAGTTAAAAATTATGAAGAGGCAATCAGAATTGCAAATCAGTCTGAATTTGGTCTGGATTCCTCTGTATTCACAAATGGTATAAACAAGGCGATAGATGCTGGTTTGAGAGTGGAAAGCGGGACGGTCCAGATAAACGCCGCTCCCGCACATGGAGTAGGAAACTTCCCTTTTGGAGGGGACAAGAGTTCCGGGATGGGACGGGAAGGCGTAAAAACAAGCATAGAGGAAATGACAAAATTGCATACAATCGTGTTTAATCCTAAAAAACCTTTATAGGTTTTAAGGATTCAAAAAATTTATTCAATTTTTTAAATCATGAAAATTAAATTCGAGTGGTAAAAAATGATAGTGACAGATAGCAAGCCGTTTGGTGTGATAAAATCCCAGTTGAAGAAAGATGACAAAATCGGCATTGTTTCATGCAACTCATGCGCGAGAAGATGCGACACCGGTGGAGAAGAAGGGATGAAGAAACTGGCAAAAAGGTTAAAGGAAGAAGGTTTTAATGTAGTTGATATGGATTTGGTTGGAATAGCGTGCGATTTTGACCAGTTGAAAAAGGATGAGTTAAAAGGAGACACGACTATTGCATTGACTTGCGATGCCGGCGTTTACAACCTGAAAAAACTTTTCCCGAAGAGAAAAATAATATCTGCGCTGGATACAATCGGCTTGGCTGCCTTTGATGAAAAGGGAGATATAAATCTTGTTAAAAAGTTTTGAGTTTCTGAAGAGCGAGTTATATGCAGGATATAACTGGCAGAATATATAAAATTGCCATTTAAATATAAAAATCATGCAAACAATTTATTTTTATGAAAGAATACGAGCTTATAATTATCGGCGCAGGCCCGGCTGGATTATCAGCAGCTTTGAATGCATCTTATCTGAAAATGAATTTTCTTGTTTTTGAAGCAAATGTTCCCGGAGGCATTCCTGCAAGCACGTATCCATGGAAACATGTGGACAATTACCTTGGATTCAAAAACCTGACAGGAAGAGAAGCTGCAAAAAAAATGATTGAGCATGCAGAATCCGAGGGAGTGAAAATCAAAAAAGAACGGGTTACTGAAATAAAAAAATACAGGAACAAGCTGAAAGTTGTAACAAACAAGAACATGTATTTAACCAGTTCTGTGATTCTTGCAGCAGGTTCAGGTGAGGCATGCAGGCGGCTGGGGATAAAAGGCGAAGATTTACCTCAGGTAAAATATGTTTTGACAGAGCCAAAAAAATACAAAGACAAAAAAGTTCTGGTTGTAGGTGGCGGCGACACTGCGTTGGAATACGCAGCTACTTTGAAAAAAGCAAAATCTGATGTGACAATAGTTCACAGAAAAAATGATTTTCGGGCAACGAGAGAGAATAAAGAAAAAGTAGTCAAATCTAAAATTGAAGTTTTGTGGAATACCGAAGTTAAGGAAATTTTGGGCAAAAAAAATGTTGAAAAAGTAAGGCTCTTTAATAACAAAACAAATGCAGAACAACTTCTTGATGCTGACTATGCGTTTATGTGCCTGGGCGTGGTCCCAAATACAGACTTTCTGAAAAAAACTGGCTTAAAGCTGGACAAGTCAAACAATGTTGTGGTTGATTCTAATTTAATGACTGGTGTTAAAGGTGTCTTTGCGGCAGGGGACGTAACAGGAAAATTGAGAAGAATTCCGGAAGCAATCGGCGAAGGGGCTCTTGCCACATTTTCCGCGTTCAAATATATTAAAAATCCTTACTGGGCATAGTCATAGGGTGACAGGTTTTATAATAGACATTGAAATATTTGAGCAACAGAAATATATTAACCTAAATTAAAAATCTTATTTATGAGAATCAAAAAAGCTATACTTGAGGATTTACCAAAAATAAAGGCTATTAGTGAAGAGTTTAATTTTGAGTTAAATCGGGATTGGAAAAATTTAATTTGTTCTAAAACCTCTGAAATGTTTTTATTGGTGGATAAACAAGAGGTTGTTGGTTTTGCAGGACTGATATATCATAAGTGGAATAATACAATACAAATTTCAAATATTTTTGTGAATCCTGAACACAGGAGGCAGAAATTAGGTTCGGCATTGGTAAATTTTTTGATTGAAAGAGCTAAAAAAACAAGTTATCGATGCATTATTGCCGAAGCACCTTCTTTAAATTCTGTTGTGAAACTTTACAAAAAAGCAGGGTTTAGAAAATGTGGTTATAATGATAGATATTATTCCAATTCCGGAAAAGAAATAGTTTTCTGGATGTCTTTTGATCTTAGATAGATTATAAGATTTTATATTAATTCCACAAGCCAGCAGCTTTCCCGTAAACGCCTGTTGTCCAGTTAGTGATTTTGTTCCATGTGTAATCTTTTTCGACTCTCCCTCTTCCCTGCCGACCCATGCGTTTTGCCCAGTTGTCATCTGAAAGAGCTCTGTTCAATTCATTTGCAACTGATTTGGAGTCAGCAGGATATGAATGAAGACCTGACCATTCATGAATTATTGTTTCTTTAAGGCCTCCGGTGTAGGAACCTACAATTGGTTTTTTTGCAGCGCCGGATTCCAGCGCAACTATGCCAAAGGGTTCATATACAGAGGGAGCGACAACAATGTCTGATGTTTTGAACATTGAAAGCATTTCCTTTTCTTCAAGGTATCCTGTAAACAAAATTTTATCATCAAGTTTTAAGGATTTAGCCAGATTTTGATAATTCCTTTTATCATCTCCTGTTCCGGCTATTATAAATTTTGCCTCACTGTTTTCTTTCAAAACATGAGGCGCTGCATTGAGAAGATGGCCCACGCCTTTCTGATGCGTTAATCGTCCAACAAACAACACTATTTTTTCCCAGTTTAGGGCAAAGTGGTTTCTGTCAACCCGGTATCTGTTTGAATCAAATCTCTTTATGTCAACACCGTTCGGGATGTAATTTAATTTATTTTCCGGGGGGTGGAACAGGTTTCGCACTTCATTGCAGAAATCCTGGCCGACTGTGATTATCTGGTCTGCTTCATAAGTTCCGTACCATTCCAAATCATTAATCATTTTTGTATATTGGTTGTGGACACCAACCCTCCCGCTTTCTGTGGAATGAATTGTGAAAACCAATGGCAACTTCAAAGTTTTTTTGATACCAACTCCTGCCGGAACACCCATCCAGTCATGAGTATGCACTAATTCAAATTTGTCTTCTTTATGCAATTCAATGGCTTTTTTCTCCATTCTGTGCCCTAAAAACATTGCCCAGCTTATTGTGTCAGGTGCATTTGTTGAAGGTATCCTATGCACTGTGACATTGTCATAATTTTCCGTTTTCTCTTCGTTTCCATAAGCCAAAATGTGGACATTATGGCCCTGCCTGGCAAGTGCTCTGGACAAATCATAACAATGGCTTGCAATACCCCCTACTTTATAAGGAGGATATTCCCAGGTTGTCATAAGTATGTTCAATTTATCACCATTTCATAAACCTCTTCAATTTTTTCCTGCCAGTTTTCATGTTTTGTGTTAAGGACCGTCACTTTTCCTTCGGGCAGTTTTAGGTGCTCTTTAACAGATTCAACTGTTCTTGGATTATGAACGAAAACGTGTGATGCTTCATAAGTAGCCCACCATTCAACGCTTGAAATTACTTCTGAAGTTTCCTTCATAAACCCGCGCTCATGTTCTGTTGAGTGTAATGTTAATATCAAGGGTTTTCCGGTTAGTTTTGCAATTGTCATTCCGGCAGGTGCGGCTGTCCAGTCATTTACATGAATTACATCAAAATCAATGCTTTCAAAAAGCTCTCTTGCCTTTCTTTTAATCTCATTGTTCATTAACATTGTCCAGTTAAACAGATTATTCCCGTCTAACATAAATGAGATTTTATGCAAATGAAACCTGTCTGCTGTTTCATCTGAGGTGTAATCATCAAAGCATATGATATGCGTTTCAATATTTTTATTTCCAAGAAATTGTGCGAGGTTTTTACAGTAATCAAATACTGTTTCATTCTCCTGATACCTGCCTGTTAATATTAATATTTTTTTTATCATTTTAACCTGTTTTTGCATTTTTCAAGTGCTATATTATGGGCTTCAATATAATATTTTGAGAGTTTTTTCCAACCGGCCAAGTTGGCAAGATTCTTCGCGTCATGTTTTCTTGATATTATCTCGTGTTTGTCTAAATTAATTATTTCCTTTATTTTATGCGAGAGGTCATTGACAACATCTTCTTCGTTTTTATTTTTCATGTTTAAAACTACAATTCCCCGCTTCCCTGTTTTGCCAACGTTCTTTTGTATGAACCGGCCAAAGCCGGAGTGATCTGTTGTTATTGATATTACACCGTTTGCTGCAGCTTCAAGCGGGGTGTAACCCCATGGTTCGTAGTATGATGGAAAGACACCCAGACTACACCCTATCATTGCAGGGTAGTATTCCATTGCCAAAAGCCGGTCTGTAGGGGATATGTATACAGGATAGAATATGACTTTTACTTTGTCCTCTTTTTTATTCAACAGTTCGTTTTCTTCAAAAGCATGTATTATTGCATCATTTTCCGGCTCATAATTCAAATCAAATACGCATAATGGCAGGGTTTTATTTCTTCTTGATTTGAATGAGACAATTAGTTTGTTAAACTTTTCTGACATCTCAGTTCTTAAAAAATTAAGTAATTCCCTGTGCGTTTTTTCACCTTTTACCAAAGATTGCAGTATTTTTTCTTTCATGTCAGGTAGAAGGTCGTCAACACGATCTTCTATTTCCTTAAACAGGGATATGTTTTCCAGAACATCAAGATTTTCCCCCCTCACGTCAGAGGGTATAAAGAAGAAGGCAAAAACGTCTTTTGAAGACCTTTTTTGTTTTAGCTCCCTGTTCAGCTTTCCAAGACTTTTAATGAAAATGTCAATGCCCTTGTTATGAAATTCATACCTGCCTGAAATAAACATTATCCTTATATCTTTTATGTCTATGTCATAATATGGCGCGAAGTAACCTCTTAAAAAAGCAACTATCTCACCTTTATATTTTCTGTGGAGGTATGCAAGCTCTTCCATTGCGGGAAAGTTGTTCATATACAAACCATTAGGCAGTATTATATCCGGCTTTTTTCCTAATATGTATTCGCTTTCTTCAGCAGTCCCGTCACTTACAGTTGTAAATACATCTGCTTCCTTGGCGCATACTTTTTCTGCCAGATGCTTTGCCTGCATGTTATATCCATATGCTTTTTTTACATCAACACATTTTTTTTCTTTTAACCCTTTTTCTATCTGTTTAGGCAAATCTTCTCCATGGCCTGCCATAGTTCTGCCAAGCATTGTTGCGTGCGTGGTGAAAACCAGCCCTATATCCAGCTTTTTCTTTTTTACATACAACAGCGCGCCTCCGGATAACCATTCATGAAACTGCGCCACGATTTTTTTAT
>DAOVKX010000026.1 GCA_030631505.1 Candidatus Nanohaloarchaea archaeon | reverse complement strand
CCCGGGATCCGTCAGGAGGGCGGGACGGCCTCCTGCTTCGCTCACGACGCGAGACGCCGCCGAGGCGTTGATGCGCCGGCAGCTGCGCGCGGAGAACGAGTAAGCGAATTCGTTCTCATTGTTTTTACAATGCAAAATCGTTGGATGATGTTTTAAAAAGCAGCATAAAAAAATATCATGATGTTGTCGACCATGAAATAGAAAGAGTTGTGAGCAACCATAAAAAAGAAGGAGAGTTTTATGATGATTTAAACCTTCTTATATATGCTTTCAAATCGCAATATCATATAAAATCTCCTGTATCCAACATAATATCGCATAAGTATTATCCTGATAAAACTGTGATTGTGTTACAGATATTTGATGGTCTGGTCGGGATAAGCGCGAGACGGCAGGACAAAAAAGTTGCAATGAACGACTTAATCAAACAGGGTGTAAAGAATCTTGACGGCGGTTTTGGAGGGGGGCATGTCCCGGCGTCCGGTGGAAGAGTATCTGTTAATGATTTGGAAAGATTTAAAGATAATGTGATAAAGTTCCTTAAGAACAGTCCCGTAGTCTAGTGGCCAAGGATATCAGGCTCTGGTCCGACTGCAAAGTCAGTCGACACCTTGTGGGTTTCGGACTTCGTCCTCAAGCCCACGCTTGCAATTTTTGCAATCGTGTTTTTGGCTGACATCCAGGCATATGATAACTTATTATTTTAAAATAGTGCTCAAGTGCAGTTGGAGAGATACCTGAAGACGGAGGTTCGAATCCTCCCGGGACTATAATTATAAAAACATATAGGAGAAAATGATAATATGCCAAAAAACCCTGTTGAAATTATCAAGAAAATAGATTTTAAAAAAACAGACTGGCTGCAGATTATGATACTGCTTATGCTAATTCTTTATTTCGCGTTTGTGATACTGAAGTTCCATGAAGTTATTTAATTGCATTTAACACTTCCCGGCCGAACTCTCTGGCGTGCGACGGGCCGTCTGCTGTTATTATGTTTCCGTCTTTTGTGATTCCCTCGCCAGTGTATTCTGCCCCTTTGGATATTAAGCTGTCTTTTTCTGAAGGGAATGATGTTGCTCTCTTGCCTTTAAGAATTCCTGCATTGGCTAAAATACTTGGCGCAATACATATAGCTCCGACGATTTTGCCCTGATTATATGCATCTTTAGCTATAGATAATGCTGTGTCGTCATTAAAGTAAACTGAAGAGCCGGAACCCCCTATAAAGAGCACAGCATCGTATTCTTCTATGTTTACGCTATTGATTGTTGTATCTGGAGTAACAGAAGCCCCTAAAGTGCCTTTGGCAGGAGTTGTATCTGTGCTGGCAATAGTAACTGAAACCCCTGCATTCTCCAGAATGCTGTATGGCTCCTTAAACTCCTCGTCCCGGAAATTTTCATGCGCTATAATCATCAAAACCGATTTATCGCTTGTTTCCATTGTATTTCGCCAATTTCCATTTTTCGCCAATGTGCGCATATCCTGAAATAAATATCAAGAGTAACACACTTTGCCTATAGATATAAATACCCCCACCAATTAATAAATGTGGTATTATGATAATTGGATTGAATATAAATACCCTGAAAGCTACTAGGATGAGGGAAGTAAAGGGAAAGATACGCATTTCCAACAAGACAGATATAAAAAGCGTTAAAGAGGTTACTTTGCCCTCGAAAGAAAAAGTCTGCAATATAGAGTTTGAATTCCAGACCGAATATGCAGAAGGTGGTAAAAGGGTAGCTATAGTACAGGTAGAAGGGATTGTACTGTACAAAGGGGCAAATAAAAACATTCTGGGTTCATGGAAAAAGGACAAAAAACTTCCAAAAGAGGTAATACTCCCTGTAATGAATCATATTTTACATGTCTGCTCAATAAAGGCGATAACCCTTTCAGAACAGGTTAATTTACCCCCGCCGATTCCGCTTTTAAGGGTCAGGAAAAAGGAGCCGGAAGTAACGTACATAGGGTAATTATATAAAACTTTATATATATCTAAATATACTCTTTTTATAAGCATATAAAGGACTAATGCAAAACTATAAAAACGGAAAATATAATAATTTAAGTGAGGGACATGACAAAAAAGAGGGGTGTGTTAAACGAGCTTATGCTTCATGAGAAGCCGGTAAGGATTCTTGTAGCGTTAAGGGTAAAAGAAAACAATTATGCCTCAAGACTCATGAAAGCGGCAGACTGCACATATTCACATACGGTGAAGATACTTGATTCTTTCAAGAAGGCGGGACTGATTATATTTGAGAAAAAGGGCCGTGTAAAGCATATTAAGCTGACCCATCTTGGAAAAGATGTCGCTTCTGACCTTGAATGCGTGTTAAAAAAGCTCTCTAAGGTAAAGATTGACAGGAAATCTGAGAAGAAGAAGTGATTAATTCTAAGATTTTTAAGCAGGAAAATGTAATAAAAGAGCATGGGTTTGAGGGAATTTTTTAAGCCAACGAAAGGAAAGATCATAATTAGTGTATTATTATTGATTTTAACATTCTTTTATATTACTTCTGTGCCAGGCATTACTATTAATAAGTATACTGGACATGGATTGCCTTTTTATTATATAGTTGAAATAATTCCACTGACCAGTCTTGGTGAAACAAATTTTAGTTTTGAATACACCTCTCTTGTTTTTGATATAGTCTTTTGGTACATTTTATCCTGTCTTGTAATATACTTATACAATAAAAATGTTCTAAAAAGAAACAAAAAATAATTGATTATAAACTATCCAACGGGCTTTTGAGTTTTTTCAGTTCTTCTGTTGAAACATGGGCGTAAATCTGCGTTGTCTGGAGATTTGAATGGCCTAATAACTTTTGTATTTTTCTTATGTCTGTGCCATTTTCGAGCAGATGAGTGGCGAACGAGTGCCTGAGTGTGTGCGGGCTGATTTGTTTTCTTATGCCTGCCCTTTCTGCTGCCTCGCGCACTATCTTTTGTACAGCCCGGGCAGATAATTTTCCGTTTCTGCCAGTAAAGAGGTATTCCTGATTTAGATTCATGTGTTTTTCAAAATCTTTTACCAGATTATCTGAGAGCAAAAATATTCTGTCTTTCGAGCCCTTTCCGCTTCGCACCCAGCCGACGGAGTCGTTTAGTTCCAAATCTATTGGCTTTAAATTCACGCATTCGCTAAGCCGGAGACCTGAGGAGTACAGCAATTTGATTACAGTTCTATGCTTATGGTTTTTTGTTGAACTAATGAGTTTCCTGACTTCTTCTTTTGTCAAGACTACGGGCAGTTTTTTTGAAATCTTGGGGGTTTTGATTTTAATTGTTCCTTTTTTCAGAACTTCGCTGTAAAAGAACGCCAGAGAAGCCCTTAAAAGAGCGATGGAACTGCTTGACATATTATTTGATATTTTTTCAGACAGAAAGGACTTTATGTCGTCTTCTGTAATTTTATCAGGCACTTTATTTACAAATTCAAGGAATTTCTGAGTATAAAATACATAGGTTTTTACTGTTGTGTCAGAAAAACCCCTTAATTTTAACTCTGTCTCTAATTTCTGAATTGATTGCTCCATGATTATTATTTAGAATTTCAGTAAATAAAAGTTCGTATAAAAATATTAAATTCAACTGGATTTTAACTTTTATTTTATATTAAATAAAAAGAACTATTTTTCTATAAGTAATTATATAAAAATACTTTTCCTAATCCAATTATGAAAGAAGTGGAAATCCTCGTGCAGGTTTTTGATGAAAAGGATGTGGCTTTAGGTAAGCTAAAAAAGTTTAATTTTCAGGGGATAAAAAGAACTTTTGATATTTATTTCTGCGACCCTGTAAGGAAAAAATTTCTGCCCAAAGAGGACGGTTCGTTTAAAGAAGTTTTCAGAATCAGAAGTAAAAATAACAAAAAGTTTATAACACATAAGATTAATCATTTTGATACAACGGGAAAATGGATTTATTCTGATGAAGAAGAGGTTGAAGTGTCTGATTTTGACTCTGCGAGAAAAATAGTTGAGCATTTAGGGTTCAAGCCCTTAGTTGAAATTGAAAACAAAAAGCATGTATTCTTATCAGAAAATTATGAAATAGTTTTTGAAGATGTGAAGGACCTTGGGTTGTTTTTGGAAGTTGAGAGATTGTCTGTGTCTAATAATGAAAATATTGTGGAAGTTAAAAAAGAAATTCGGGAGTTTATAAACTCTTTGGGGCTGAATGTTAAAGAAAAACATTTAGGGAAGCCGGAATTAATGCTCAGGAAAATGAGAAAATAAAATTTTATTGTGTTGCTATGTTTGGTTTTTACCGATGTGTTTAATCAATTCTTTTGCCATCTGTTTTGTTGATGCTGATATAACAGGTATGTATCTATCCTGCCCAAACTCCAGATATTTCTTTTGCCCCAGACTGAGCCCGTCTGATGTGACTACCACACCCCCAGATTCAATTTCCAACCCGTAAGCTACTGCTATTTCCAGATTGCCTTTTCTTGTGCATTCGAGCACCAAATCAGTTTTTCCAGAAGCCAGGTCGACATAATATACTGCAGAAGAGCCCAAGTATGTTGTATTAAATCCTTTGAGCTTTTCAGAAAAAGTCTTTTTGTTAATGTCCCAGTATTCATCGATATAAATTCTTGTTCTTTTATCCAAAGTTTTACAATTTGAACATTTAATGGGTGTTTTCTTATCGTTTTCTATTACAAAGCTCCCGTTACCTTTTGTAGCGTAAAATAATTTATTTTTTGAGTGCTCCATAACACCGCTAAAAATATAATCATTGTATTCAGGGTCTAAATTTGAGAAGATGCCTAACATAGTTCCGTATCTGCCTTTACCTCTTTCTTTTTTATATACATCAGAGCCGTCCAATCCGTCAAGTATCCCTAAATATATCGGATTGCCGCCAATGTTCGTTATTCCATGCTCTTCGGAAATTATCCTTATTGGAACCTCTGCTTCCTTTAATGTGTTGATAACTGCTTTCTCTGCTTCAATATCAACTCTTAAGGCAGTATCTCCAAACTGGTTCTTTTCAACTAATTCTTCACCTTTTGCTCCAAGTTCCTGATGAATCTTATACGCCCTGTTTAATGCAGTTATTGATATTTTTTCCAATTGGCCTATTGTCATAACCATAACAATGGATGTAAGGTATGAGATTTATAAATTTATGGATTGCCCTATACCCTTAAATTTACGCTTTAACCAAGAACTAAGTTCGTACAAGTTACTTCTTTTTCAAATGCACTGTTTGGGTTGGGAACGGTATGTTGATTTTTGCTTTGTTCAGGGCGTCGTAAATCATGCAGGTTGCCTTTTCTTTTGTTGCGAACATTTCGCCGGTGTCACCTACCCAGAAAAATGCCTTGAAGTTCAAAGAAGAGTCGCCCATATTCATAAACAGCACTTTTGGCTTTTTGCTTTCATCGTCCTTTGTGACATTTTTAATTTTGTTTATCGTGCCGACAACAACCTTCTTGACTTTTTCTATTTTTGTCCCGTAAGCAACCCCGAATTCTATAACAATCCTTGCGCTCAGGTCCGGCAGTTTGTAATTTACCACTCTTGAGTTTGCCAACTGCCCGTTTGGCACTATCAGAAGTTCGTTGTCAAAGGTTCTTATCTTGGTGCTTCTCAACCCTATATCCTGAATAATACCCATCTCGCCGGACTGCAGTTTTATTTTGTCTCCCACTTTAAATGTCTTGTCCAGCACGAGAGAAATCCCGCCGAATATGTTTGCCAGACTATCCTTTATGGCAAAACTTAATGCAAGTCCTGCAACGCCAACGCCTGCCAGCAGACCTGTAATTTCTATACCCCACTCCTGCAAAAGAAACATCAGGCCCAGAAGAGAAAAAACCGCTAGGGATAAACTGTGAACCAAAGGCAATAACTGGTCATCTATACTGGACTTTGTTTTCTTTGCCCACGACTTACCCCAGATATCCAAAAATACATCAACCATAGTCACTACAATTTTGGTTAACAAAATAATTATGATGGAATTTAAAATATGCACAGTGGTTTCTGTTATGCCGGTACCAAGCTCCAGCGGCGCAAACGCAAGTCTTACACCAACAAAAAGAAGAACGTGAACCCATGTTCCTTTTGTCCGCTCTATTATTACATCATCCACTTTTGTTCTTGTCCTATCAGTAATTTTGTGAACTACGTTAGCAATGACAAAAATCAGGGTTTTGGAAGCTATGTAAACCAGAAGTAAAATTACCAGCGCCTGAATATAATTATTCTGAAGATACGGGTTTTGCAACAAGACGTCCAGATTATCCTGAATAAGCGGGTTTTGGAGTAAATTTTCAAGAACCATAGATATAAATGAGCATTCTATTCTTATATTATTTTTGTTTGTTCATCCCCAAAGCATTTTGGTTTCATAACACAATAATTGCACCTTTCTTTTTCTATTATTTGAGGGGTGTAACCGTTCAACATTTTGTTTATTTCGTTTCTGATTTCATTTACTTTCTGAAGAAATGTGTTAATATGAGTGCTGTTTATTTTAATCTCGTCGGTTTTTCCTTTGTTATGCACAATCTGAACGAATATATCAAATGGTTTATGCTGTGAAAACATGTTGTCAATAGTAACTAAATGAGCATAGCCATAGAGCTGGTAAAGATATGCGTCATGATAAGTCCTTTTCTTGTCTACAATTAAGATTTTTCTTTTGTCATTATTGGAATTAAGCGATGTTCCATAAAGGTAAAGCGTGTCAAACCGCCCGGTAATCATATTTTCCCTGTCAAATAACTTTTTTTCCTGAAACATCTCCACATAAGGTTCCCTGTCTTTTGCGGTTTCTCTTTGTTCGTGAATCTCCTGTTCTTTTGATTCATATTCTTTATGCTCTTTTACGCCAATGGAGAACAATCTTTTCAGACGTTTAGGATAATAGCCCTTGATCCTCTGAAGATAAAACATGACAGGGCACATTTCATAGGTCGGAACATCAGAAACCCGGATTATGATTTCTTCATTCATAGCTTTTAATTTAGAAAATGTTTTTATATAATTTGTTAAAGCGGATTTCCGTTAGAGAAATAAAAGAATCAATTCACGATTTTCAAAATATCGCTTATGTCATTGAGTTCCCAATTCGCGCCGCTTTTCTTGACATTATAAAAATCCCCGTATTTTGCAAACGCGGTTTTAATGCCGAGTTTTTTTGCGCCGGTTATATCCCTGATGACATAATCCCCAACCATTAAGCATTCTTCCGGCTTTAGCTTTAATTTCTTTAAGGCGGCTTTGAAAGGCGGGCCTGTGTCTTTGTGGGTTTTTGTGTCTTCATAGGTTACAACTACATCAAATAAGTGGTTAAGTTTCAGGGAAGCAAGCCGTGTCCATGCCTGCAGCCGTGGAGCGTCTGAGACGATGCAGAGTGTATAGCCCTTTTTTGCCAACTGAATTAAAGTAGACATAACATGAGGATATGGCTCAAGATATGCGAGTTTTATTTTCCTGTAAGCGGAAATTCCTGAGCCAAGTATTTTGTAATCTACCTTTCCAAAATTCTGCCTGAGAAAATCATCGAAGATTTTCTGGTATTCCATCCCATGTTTATCATAAATTTTATACAGTTTGTCTATCGCTGTTTCTTTTTTCATGAGCAGTCCTGCATCCAGCATTGCGTCTACTGCTGCCTCGATGCATAAACTCTTCATTTTCGTAAAATTGATAAGCGTGTTGTCCAAGTCAAATAATATTGCTTTTATGGTCATTTTAAAGAATTGGTCTCATTTATTTAAAAATGTCAAGGTTGATTTTTAAAGTTTTGTCGAGAAAGATAAAGAGGGATTAAAATGAATATTAGCAAAGATGTTTTAGATGAAAAAAATATTGATAAATTAAAAAAACTGAACAATGAATATGTTATGCGCATTGTTGAAAAATATGTAAACCTATGCAGGCCAAGCAAAGTTACTGTTATTACTGATTCTGAGGATGATATTGATTATGTCAGGAAACTTGCAGTAAAAAACGGGGAAGAGGTATCGCTTGCAACTGAAGGCCATACAGTTCATTTTGATGGCTATTACGACCAGGGACGTGACCCTGCAAACACAAGAATCCTTCTGCCAAAGGAAAAGAAGATTAGCAGGTACATAAATACAATAGACAGGGAAAGGGGTCTGGAAGAGATTCTGGCATTGCTGGATGGCGCCATGAAAGGCAAGGAACTGCTCGTCTGTTTCTTTTGCCTTGGGCCTAATAACTCCAGATTCTCTATTCCTGCGCTGCAGTTAACAGATTCTGCGTATGTTGCCCATAGTGAGATGCTTCTTTACAGGCAGGGCTTTGAAGACTTTAAAAAATTAAATGGTTCGGATAAATTCTTTTATTTCGTGCATTCTGCCGGGGAACTGGATGAAAAAAACAATTCAAAAAACATTGATGAGAGGCGTATATACATAGACTTGGAAAGGGAGAGAGTCCTGACAGTAAACAACCAGTACGGGGGAAACAGCATCGGCCTGAAAAAGCTGGCGTTACGACTTGCAATAAACAAGGCGAACAATGAGGACTGGCTCTGCGAGCATATGTTTATAATGGGCGCGCGGCCTGAAGGAAAACACAGGGTTACTTATTTTACAGGTGCTTTTCCCAGCGCCTGCGGCAAAACCTCGACAGCTATGGTCCCAGGCCAGAGCATAATCGGCGATGATATTGCTTACCTGAGAGTCGGTGAGGATGGGATGGCTTATGCTGCCAATGTTGAGAAAGGAATCTTTGGGATTATACATGAGGTCAATGCCGACGATGACCCGTTAATTTACATGGCATTGACAACGCCGGGGGAAGCTATAATATCCAATGTTCTGGTTGCGGATGGCATGCCCTACTGGTCGGAGATGGGAAAAGAGATTCCTGCATCAGGGACAAACTACTCCGGCGAATGGAACCCCGGGAAAAAAGGACCTGACGGAAAAGAAATTGCTCCGGCACACAAGAATGCCCGCTACACAATAGGAATCAGGGAATTAGATAATGCAGACCCTAAATTAGACGACCCTGAAGGCGTTCCTGTTTCAGGTATGATTTATGGAGGCAGGGATTCTGATACATCGCCTCCGGTATTAGAATCGCTCAGCTGGCCTCATGGAGTGTTCATTGGCGCGGCTTTGGAATCAGAAACAACAACAGCAACCATAGGCGCGGAAGGGGTCAGGAAGCACGACCCTATGGCAAATCTGGATTTTTTAGTCATTCCGCTGGGAACTTATATACGGAACCATCTAAAATTCGGAGATACGCTGGACAAAACACCGAATATATTTGCAACAAACTATTTCCTTAAAGAGAATGGAAAATTTTTAACTGATAAGCTGGACAAAAAAGTCTGGTTAATGTGGATGGAAGGGCGAGTGCATAATGAATACGGGGCAATTGAAACTCCCATAGGATTTATTCCTATGTATGAAGATTTAAAAAAATTATTCAAAGAAATTTTTAACAAAGAGTATGAAAAAGACGATTATGAGAAGCACTTTTCAATCAGGATTTCAAAACTGCTGGAACGGCTGGACAGGATTGAAAAAATTTACAATGAGGAAACAGACGTTCCTGAGATTTTCCATGAGCATCTTGAACAGCAAAGAAAAAGACTGCTGGAAGCAAAAGAGGAACATAAAAAAGATGTTATTTCTCCTTTTGATTTTGAATAAGATAAACTTATTTTTATATCACATATTTCTTATTACATTTTACAATCCGGCATTTAATCCCTGTTTTTCTCAGCATTCCCGGATATTCTGTATGGATAGGGAATATCACTTTGGGACTGATTGAATTTATCATCTTAATGAGGTCCGGTCCTGATGCGTGGCCTGAAGAGTGGATTTTGCATTCAGGGTGCAAACCAAGCAGTTTCATCCAGTTGTCTATCCGCTTTTGGTCAAGAGCCATGTCATCATTAAACGGCTCACAGATGCTCCTTATGTGAACGCTTCCTGTTTTGGGTTTGATGTCCAGAAGGTTGTTCAGCTGGAAGTAATTCATAAACATCAAATATTTCTCCTGATTTTTACTTATTTCTTCTGTAGTGATTAAGTTCCCGGCGGACAAATATGTTTTCTCCCATGATTTGTAGTCTTTTTCTTTCTGCTCTTGGGGGAAGTCGTCCCTGCCAACCAGCCCCCAGCTTTTCTTTGGTTAAAATATTTTTATGGTCCTGTCATCTGTTTTTGGAAGCTCCTGAACGCCGGCATTATGCAGGAAATCAAGCAATATTGCCTGCCTTACTTCAATAATTAATTTCCTGTTATTGCTGAGCGCAGTATTGTAAAAAGTCAAAAGTCGGTCTGTGTCTCTTATCGGGAAATTAACGATAGCCAAACCTTTTTTATTTTTGATTTCCTTTGCGCTTTGCTCCTGAACATATTCCTCTGTTTTGGTTCCTGTTTCCCGGATTCTTGTTCCCTCAGACAGCATTATTTCCGGTTTTCCTTCGGCTGCTTTTTGAACAAAATTATAGCTCCAGCCCTTGTGCCTGCCGTGGAATCTCAAGTCGCCTGTGTAAACAAGCGACCCCTCGCTTGTGTAAATCACAAATCCTGCTGCGCCGGGAAGGGAATGGTCAACTCTGTATGGCACAACCTCCAAATCACCTATCCTGAACTTCTTCTCAAAGGTGAAAACCCTAACATCTCTTTCCTCAAAACCGTCTCTTGCATCGCGCCTCTTTAATCCGTCCCCATTCTTTTTTGGAATTAACTGAAAAGAAGGGTTAATTTGAGTATATTCATTAAAGCCCCCAGCCCCGGTTTGTGTGAACAGTTCCATAATTGCTTTTGTCTCTTTGCTTACATGGATAGGTATGTCCTTTCTCAGAAAATGTATATAACCTATATGGTCTATATGCGCGTGGCTTACAAGTACGCCGTCGATTGAGTTGTCTTTTGTGTCTTTTAGTTTCATGTGTTTGCAGTAATCTTCCCTGTATATTCCTTTGATGTCCGGAAGAAGTTTTAATTTGATTAAATCCCTTATGCATGTGCATTTTCTTGGGGGCATATATTCAGTAAAATAGTTGGCGTGCTGGGTAAAATTCATGCCAAAGTCAAGAAATATCTTTGTGTCCCTATCTTCAAGAAGAATCTTGTTTCCACCTATCTCTTTTACTCCGCCGTAGAAGGTTAATGATGTCATAAGATATTATTGAAAGGGAGATTATATTAATATTTAACTTTGATTGCGTAATTAAAATGCATATGGGAACGCAAGGTCCTAACGGGATTGAACTCAATTCCATGAGTTTAGAAACGTATGAGCAATCGCATGTTCAATATATCGAGAAACTTGTTAAAGCATTTGGTGAAGATAGAAAAGAAAAAATTGAAGATGTTTATAATGGAATAAAAGAAGAGCATGAAGGGGTCGCAGAAATAGGAGACTTTATCCCTCAAATTGTTTTAAGAGAAGCAAAAGAGGAAATAAAAAAGCATTTTGGTTTGTAGTGTTTTAAAAAGATTCTGCGAGTTTTGTTAGACCAAATACAATTAAGAGAATAGGCCATAATTTGCTGAATGCGTCTTCAACGATTCCGAAATTGTTTAGTAAAAAGATAATGCCGAGTGTTATCAAAAGATATGGAAAACTGTTTATGCATTTTTTCATATTATCACTAATCTGTTTTTTTAACTTCGCCTGCGGTTGACACATCCTTGCTTACATCAGGAGAACCTTTATAATGCACTACTCCTGCGGTGCTTGCCTTTGCATCCAGTTCCTCTGAAACGAATATATTGATTGTTCCGCCTGTGCTTGCAGTTGCGTCTGCCTGTTTAGTCGATAAATCATAAGCGTTTATTGTTGCAGTTGTGCTGGTGTCTGCCTTCTGAGTGTCTGCAGTTCCTTTTAAGTTTATTGCAGCTGCAGTTGATGCATCTGTTATAAGTTTTTGAGTGTTTATAGTGAGGTCTATTAAACTCCCGGTGCTTGCTGATAATCTAAGCGTGTCTGCAATTATTTCAGATTCACCAATAATTTTGCCTGATGCGCTGGCACTTATTGAGTTTATTTCTTTCATTGATACATAAATGTTGATTGGCT